>CAYWZF010000008.1:0-23908 GCA_964461555.1 uncultured Robiginitalea sp.
ATCAGGTTGAGGCTCTGGAACACGAAGCCGATGTTGTGTTTGCGCAGGTTGGCCCGCTGGCGCGCGGTGAAGCCGGCCACCTCGATGCCGTTGAACAAAAAGCTGCCCCCGTCCGGGTCATCGAGCAGGCCCAGGATGTTCAGCAGGGTCGATTTGCCGCAGCCAGAGGGGCCCATCACGGCGACGAACTCCCCTTCCTTCACCTCGAAGGATAGCTTGTTCAGGGCGATGGTGCGCACCTCTTCGGTACTGTAGAATTTCTCTAAATCTTTCACTTTTATCATGACATTCGAATTAATTGGGTCCATAGGATTTCAGGGCAGCTTTCGGGCTGCGCGGGTTAGTTCTTTATGATTAGTTCACTGATATCGCCGTAGTTGTCGTAGCTGCTGGTTACCACCCGGTCGCCGGGCTCCAGGCCGCCAAGCACCTCGTAGAATTCAGTGTTCTGGCTGCCCAGGGTAATGTCGGTGCGGTAGGCCCGGCTGCCGTCTTCGCTCAGCTTGAAGATCCAGTTGCCGCCGGTTTGCTGGAAAAAGCCGCCCTTGGGGATCATCAGGGCCTCTTTCTCCTCGCTCAGGGCCAGGCGAATCTGCAGGGTCTGCCCCCGGCGGATGCCCTCGGGGGTTTCGCCCGCGAATTCCATGTCGACCTGGAAGCGGCCATTGGTGACCTGGGTATACACCTTTTTGATCTCCAGTTCGTACCGCTGCCCGTTAAAGGGGAAGCTGCCGTGCTGGCCCGTGTAGATACGGGAAATATAGTGTTCGTCTATGTCGGCCCGCACCTTGAAGCCGCTCAATACGTCGATCTGCCCCAGGCGTTCCCCCTTTTGCTTCGATTCGCCGATCTCCGCGTCGAGGGAGGTCAGCTGCCCGTCGATGGGGGCCCGCACCACCAGGTCGCTCACCTTGCGGCGCATCAGCTCCAGGGCGTTCTGGGTGCGGGCATACGAACTGCGGATCTGCTCCTGCTCCTGTTGGGTAGAGAGGGTGTCTTGCTGCAGGATCTGCTTGGCGAGCTCCATGCGCTCCTTCTGGTAGTTATAATTATTTTCGGACTGGATGAGGTCTTGCCGGCCTATGGCGTCTTTGTCGTAGAGCCGCTGGTTTAACTCGTAGACGCGCTTTGCCTCGATCAGGCTGTTTTCCACATCGGTGTACTGGTTCAGCTTGTTGATGGTATTCTGGCGGGCGGCGTTCTGTGAGATCTGCATTTGGGTGAGCAGGTTGTACACCTGGGTTTCCTGGTTCACCAGGCTTAGTTCCAGGTCTGTGTTGGAAAGACGCAGGATGGGCTCCCCCTGTTTCATGATGGCCCCGTCTTCCACGTATTTTTCCTCCACGCGCCCGCCTTCGAGGGCGTCGAGGTAGATGGTGGTGATGGGCAGCACCACCCCGTTCACCGGGATGTTCTCCTGGAAGGCCCCGCGTGAGGCGGTGCTGATGGTAATGCGTTCCTGCTGCACATTCAGCTTGGACCCCCCGCTGGTGGCAACCAGCACATAGACGATAAGGGCCAGCAGCAGGGCGGCCGCGGCGATCATGGCGATTTTGCGGGTGTCGAAGCGTTTCTTTTCAATCGGGATGTCCATACGGGTTTTTTCCTTTATAGACGAGGGACAGGCAAATCCGTGCCAAAGTCTCAATCGTCATAAAATCAACAAGATGCGATTTCATGTGCCGAAAAAGTGTCCGGTTTTGAGACAGTCACTGTCCGCTTACGAAACAGTTCCCACGGGCCGGCAAATTAGTGCCCCCTGCCACGGCCACGGCCCCCTTAAAATCGTAAGTTTGCAATTATGGCGCTCCGGAATATTCATTTGCTGGTAATCGACGACGACGAAGACGTGTTGGTGGCCCTGCGGTTGTTGTTCAAGCCTTTGGTCAAAGAGGTGGTAACCGCCCGCAACCCGAACCAGATCGGCAGCCTGATGCAGGGCCGAAGGTTCGAAGCGGTGATCCTCGACATGAATTTCAACGGGCTGGTCCACACCGGCAACGAGGGCCTGTACTGGCTCGCCCGGATCAGGGAACACAGCCCGGAAACCGCCATTATCCTCATTACGGCCTATGGCGACATAGACCTGGCCATCCGCTCCCTCAAAGAGGGCGCCACCGATTTTCTGGTGAAGCCCTGGAGCAACGAGAAAATCATCCAGGCCGTGCAGGAAGCCGTTCAGAACCGGGCCGTACCGAGCCGCAAGGGCCCGCGGAAGGAAGGTTTCTCGGGGATCCTGGGGCAGAGCCCGCCCATGGAGGATGTCTTCATGAAGCTCCGGAAAGTGGCCCCCACCGAAGCCAACATTTTGATCCTGGGAGAAAACGGTACCGGTAAAGACCTGGTGGCCCGGGCCATCCACGAACAATCCCTGCGCCGCGAAGGCCCGTTTGTCAAGGTGGATGTGGGCGCCCTTACCGAGAGCCTGTTCGAGAGCGAGCTCTTCGGGTACCGGAAGGGGGCCTTTACGGGGGCCCTTGAAGACCGGCAGGGCCGGTTCGAAGCTGCGAACGGGGGCACGCTCTTCCTCGACGAGATCGGAAATATTAGCCTGGGGCAGCAGGTGCGCCTGCTCAGTGTGCTCCAGAACCGGACGGTTACGCCCCTGGGGAGCAATACCCCCATCCCGGTTGATATCCGCCTGATCTGTGCCACCAACCTGGGCCTTCGGGATCTTTCCGATGAGCACAAGTTCCGCAAAGACCTGATCTACCGGATCAATACCGTTGACATCACCCTGCCGCCCCTGCGCGAGCGGGGAGCCGATATTGGCCGGCTGGCCAGGCATTTTGCAGACCTGTATGCCGATAAGTACGCCAAGGGGCCATTTGAGCTGCACCCTGATTTTTTAAAAAAGCTGGAAGGCCATCCCTTCCCGGGGAACGTACGGGAGCTGCAGTACGCCCTGGAGCGGGCCGTGATTATGGCCGAAGACGACCACCTGCGGGCCGAAGACCTGGTCTTTTCCAAAATCGAACAACCGGCTGCCGAACCGGCCGCTACCCGCACCTCGAACCTGGAAGCCCTGGAGAAGCATACCATCTTGCGGGTCATTGAAAAAAACCACGGCAACATTTCCAGGTCGGCCCGGGAATTAGGCATTACCAGGGCTGCGCTCTACCGCAGACTCGAGAAGTATGATCTTTAAAAGCTATACCCTGGCCCTGCTGTGGCGCCTGGTGCTGCTCACGGGCGGGCTGATCCTGTTGCTCTCGGGCCTGATGCGGGGCCCCGTGTATGCCACCCTGGGGGGCGGGCTGCTGGCCCTGTACGCCCTGGGTTCGCTGTACCGTTTTTTGAGCAGGCGCTTCAGGGCCATCAATGATTTTTTCGAAGCGGTAAAATACCGCGATTTTTCGCGCTGGTTCAGCGAGAAGCACGGCACACGCGACATCCGCGAACTCCACACCGGCTTTAACCTGATCAACCAGACCTTTAAAGACATCAACAAGGAACGGCAGGCGCAGGCCCTGTACCTGCAGCGCATCCTGGAAATGGTGGAGGTGGGCATCTTTTCCTTCAACACCGAAACGGGAGAGGTGCTCCTGGCCAACGAGCAATTCCTCAAAATCCTGGACCTGCCATCGTTCCGGAATATCAATTTCCTGTCGAGGCGGCTGCCGGAGGCATATGAGGAGCTCTTCGAGACCTACCACCCGACCCCGGTTACCGCAGGGCTGCGCCTGAGGCGCGATACGGTAAGGGTGCTGATCTCCGATACGGTATTCCAGGTCGGGGAAGACGCCTTTAAGCTGATGGTGGTACAGGACATCGAAGACACCCTGAACCGGAGCGAAAGCGAGGCCTGGAAAAAGCTGCTCTCGGTAATGACCCACGAGATCATGAACAGCATTGCCCCCATTTCGTCCCTCTCAGATACCCTACAGGCCCATGTGCAACAGGCCATGGAACATCCGGAGCAGCAGCCCGTGAACCTCGAAGACCTGAGTGCAGGGATACGGAGCATCAGCAAACGCAGCGAGGGCCTCATGAAATTCGCCAAGACCTATCGAAGCCTGAACAAGGTAACCCAACTGAACCGGACGACCATCCGCTCGGCAGAGCTCTTTGCCAACATCAGGGTGCTGATGCAGCCCTCCCTGGAAGACCGGCAAATCGGCATGCAGTTTTCTTCCCCCTCTCCCGATTTGGAGCTTGAAATTGATACTTACCTGATCGAACAGGTGCTTATAAATCTGATCCTCAATGCTATGGACGCCTGTGAGCAGGTGGGGGAGGGGCAGGTGCTCATCTCGGCCCTGCGCAGCGACTCGGGCAAGCCGGTGATACGCGTAGCCGACAACGGGGCCGGCATTCCGGCGGAAATCCTGGAGACCATCTTCGTCCCTTTTTTCAGTACCAAAAAGAAGGGTAGCGGCATTGGCCTGAGCCTTTGCAAGCAGATCATGACCCTGCATGGGGGGCAGATTCAGGTGCGCAGCCGGGAAGGGGCCGGTACGGAAATGCGGTTGGTTTTCCCCTGAGGGGATGGCGGTAATGGGGCACCCCCTCCCTCCCGGCGACAAGATAAGCCCCTGCCCTGCAACCAAAAAGCAGCTTTGCCGGGATTAGCGCCTATCATCTTTCACGATTTTCCCGTTCAGCATCACCAACGGAACTGTGCGCAACGCTTTTATGTCGGCGGAAGGATCGCCGGGTACGGCGATCAGGTCAGCCAGGAATCCTTCCCGAACCTGGCCGAGCCGGTCGAGGTGGAAGGCCCGGGCATTAATCGCAGTGGCTGCTTGCAGCACCTGCAGGGCGGGCATGCCATATGCGGCCATCAGCTCGAGCTCACGGTAGTTTTCCCCATGGGGGTACACCCCCACGTCGCCCCCGAAACCAATGGTGACCCCGGAGGCCAGGGCCAGGTGAAAGCTTTCTTTTTTCTGTCGGATCCGCTCCGTATCGGGGTTGCCAGACCACCCCCCGTATCTTTCAGTGGCGTCACTGGCGGCCAGGGTAGGGTAGTACACCACGCCTTTCTCCTTCATCAGGGAGAAAACCTCGGCAGTGCCCCCGTCACCGTGCTCGATGGTCTCCACCCCGGCCAGCACAGCCCGCCGCATCCCTTCCGGGGTGCCGGCGTGGGCCACCACATAGGTGCCGGCTGTGGTAGCAGCGGCCACCATGGCTTCCAGCTCCTCCGGCAGGAAGGTCGGCCGGGAAGGCGCCCCCGGCGTCCAGCGGTAATCGGCATATACCTTGATGAAGTCGGCACCCCCTCCGAGCTGCCGCCGCACGGTGGCGATCGCCTCAGGCACCCCGCTAACGGGTTCGGCCCCGAGTGGCACCTGTACCCCTTCGTGGAACCCTTTGGGCCCATAGGCGCCCGTTGCCACGATGGCCGGGCCGGCCACCAGCAGGCGCGGCCCCGGGATGATTCCTTCCCCGATGGTTTTTTTGAGGGCCACATCGGCGTAGCCGGCCCCTTCCGACCCCAGGTCGCGCATGGCGGTAACTCCGGCCATCAGGGAAGCCCGGGCGTGCATGGCCCCGCGAATGGCCCGCTCAGCTGCGGATTCTTTCAGCACCTGGTCGTTCCAGGGCGTTTCGTCATAGGGGTGCAGCAACAGGTGCGAATGCCCTTCGATGAGCCCGGGCATCAGGGTCATCCCCTCCAGCCGCACCACCTCTGTACCGCCCGGCAGCTGCAGCCCGCTTTCCGGGCCGGCATACCGGATCAGGGAATCCTCGACCAGAACCACCCATCCGCGGTGCATTCCGGTTCCGTCAAAAACGCGGTCGGGTTTGAGCAACAGCTGGGATTGCAAGGGGCCGGGTAACACCCAGCAGAAAAGGAAGGCCAGGACATATCTCATGTTGGTTGTTTTGGTCCGTAAAAAGTACGAAGAAGTTCCGAGAAGAAGGGTGGTGGGTCAGGGCGGGGATAAATCCCCCACCCCCTTCCCGGAGCTCAAGTTAAACTTCCGGCCAGCAACCTGCCATCAGGGGCAGAAAAGATTCTTCAAAAAGCTAATTAGCCAATTAGCACATTGACACATTGGCACATTAGCACATTAGCACATTGACACATTAGCACATTGACACATTAGCACATTGACACATTAGCCCATTCCTACAGCGTCAACCAGTAGTTCAGCTTGAGCACCACCCCCCGGTTGCGGTTTACCTGCAAAAAGGGCGAGTCGAGGTAGTTGTCGGTATAAACCAGGAAGAGGTCCGACATGGGGGCAAATCGCCACTGCAGCCGGCTGTTGATATTGAAGTTTTCCTGCTGGGTGTTGTATTGAAAAAAGGTGGTCCAGAACAGCTTGTTCGAAAAATTGATCTCGGTGCGCTGGTTGATCAGGGTCAGGTCGGTACTGCCGTAGGGGTCGGGCAGGCGCAGGTTGTTCTGCTCGAGGCCAAGGGTAAAGCTTCCCCAGGGCTGCACCCGGTAGGTCAGGCCGCCCCCGTACCGGGTCAGCGTGCCATTGTAGAAGCTTCCCACCTCCACACCCCCTTCAACGGCCAGGGATTTTCGGGCATCGGACTGGTACATGAGGCCGCCCCTCTGGTACCGGTAGCCCGCCGGGGGGAGGGGCTCCCCGTCTGTGAAAGAGGTGGCGAAAATCAGGCGCGTATCGTTGTCTTCAAAGCCCACCTGCAGCTGGCTGGTGTTCCGGAAGTTAAGCTCATATTCCAGGGTGGTTTGCCGCTCATTGAAAATCCAGCCCGGCAGCCAGTCCATGCGCAGGCGGGCCGATGGCCCGTGGGCCACGATGGAGCTGCCGGCCGCAGGGCGAAAGGTGTAGGCTGCCCGGGTAAAAAGGTGCTCATACCCCAGGTGCACGATGGTATCGTTGGCAGCATCGTAGTTTTCCATGCGGGGGATAAAGCCGATATCGGCGTAATAATCCGTGTCGATCCCGAAGTAGTTCATATAAACATCCAGGTTCCGGCCCGGGTGATCAAAGCCGACGAGCCGGTAAGTGCCCATCCCCACCCCGGGCTTGTCAGAGACGTGGAGCCCGCCGAAAACACTCCAGGTACCCGGCAGGTTGATGTAGTTCAGCTCCAGGCCCGCATTGCGCCCATAGTCGCTGTAATCAAAGCCCTCCCCCTTCACCACGGCCTGGCGGTTGGTGGCGTATCCCTTGAGCACCGAGCGTTCCCACAGGCTCTGGCTAAAGGTTGCAATGGTGTAATTCTGCCCGTTTCGCCCTTCCTCAGGACGGGTCTGCAGGTTCAGCAAGCCGAGGCGGAAGCGCTCGCCCAGGTTGCCGCTCATCCGGGCGCCATAGGTGATCGGAACCGGCATGCCTTCTTCGTCAAGCCCCATGCGCCGGGTAAAGATCGGTTGGGCCGGCGGGGTGCCGAAGTTGGTGAACAGGTCGTTGTTTTCCAGAAAGAAGGGCCTTCGTTCCGGGAAATTCAGGCTGAAGCGCGTCAGGTTGGTCTGTTGCACGTCTACGTCGACCTGTGAAAAATCGGGGTTGATCGTCAGGTCGAGGTTCAGGGACGAGGTAAGCGCCAGTTTCGCGTCCAGGCCGGCATCGAAGTCTGTGCTCGATTCGGCCGGGTCTGTTTCCTTGTCCCTGAAATGGGAGGTGCGCACATAGGGAATCAGCGAAATGTTGGTGCCCGTTTTTACCGGGGCCTGGTCCCAGGCCAGCGTCCCGGTGTACCCCAGGTCGGTGAGCTGGAAATTCACCGGCAGGGGCGTCCAGCTGTGGTATTCGTTCGACCCCACATCGTTGCGGAAAAAGTTGATGCCCCAAAGGGAATTGTCGGGTTCAAAGCGCAGCGTCTTGAAGGGAATGGCCATCTCCACGATATAGCGGTCGTTGAAGCGGGTCACTTCTGAATACCAGCGGTTGTCCCATGAAAAGTTGAGTCGCCCGAAGGTAGTCTGGCTCAGCAGGTCTTCGGCCTGCACATTATAGGGGCTGACCCCGAAAAGAAACCCGTTGGTGCGCCGGTTCATCGGGTCGAGGATCACCCCAAAGGCATCCCCGTCGAAAAACCGGCTGTCGCGTTTGAGGGTCTGCACCACGTACGTGTCGGGCCCGTAACACACGGCCAGCACATACAGAAAACGGTCGTCATAGGTCATGCGCACATCGGTGCGCTTGGGGGCCTTTTCCCCGTCGCGTGGGAATTTGAGCCAGAAATCCCCGGCCACTTCGGCTTCCTCCCAGGCCATTTCACCCATGAGCCCGTCGAGAACAATGGGCGAAGAAGCCTTTTTGATAGACAACCGGTACGTCTCACGCGGGTCTTCCGACCCGGTCTGCGCCCGAAGGGCAAGCATGCAAAACAGCATCCCGGCCAGGGCCGGGATGGTCCTTAATCTCCTCATCGTTCATCTACTTCTTCCGTATGTATTTTTCCGTTCTGGCGTCCTGAATGGGCCCCTGCCAGTTCAGGCCAAAGCCAAAGTCGTAGGCATGCCCCGCGGCATCGACATGGGGTTCCATGTCGAGGGGGACGTCTTCAAACTGGGTTTCAACCGTCTCCATGCCGGCCGGCATCTGCAGTGGCAGCAGGCCCGAAGGCTCAGCCGCGCCGGTCAGGATGTCGAGCACCGCCTGGTCAGAGACGTTGAAATTGACCAGCAGCGCCTGGACCTCTTTCTCGAATTCAGCCACCACGGTGGGGTTCGACATCTTGAGCACCACCACGACCGGTTTGCCCTTCATGGCTGCCCGGGTGTCGCGGATCAGTTTCAGGTCGGTATGGTTGTGGGCCGTAACGGTTTTGCCCTTATAGGTGCGGTTCAGCACATCGCCCTCGCGGGGGTCCCCGGCCAGGCTGGGGTCGCGGGCCTCGGTTGCCGTGTATGGGCCATACTGCAGGGAGATGGGGAAAAAGCCATTCCCCCCGGCCTCGGCATCGGCAGCGCTGTAGCCCGCCGTACGCCCGTTGATCGGGTTGGTAACCACCACCAGGGCCATATCGGCCTCTTCCGGTTTATCCGTTACCGAAAAGTAGCGCGAGGCGATTTCTGCCTTGATGGGCAATTCCCACCGCCCGGGGATTTCCGGTCCGAAGAACGACTGGGAGGGTGGCACAAACCGCTGGGGGATGTACACCTTCTTCGCTTTGGCAATCGGCAGCACGGCATCCTGGTTTTTCAGGAGCACCAGCGAACGCAGCTGCGCCTCATACCCCGCCTTCATGAATTCCGGGTTGCCCACCACCTGCGTGGTGTGCGTTAGGTCCAGATAGGGGTTTTCAAACAGGCCCACCTGGAAGATGTTCGTCAGCAGCCGGCGGGCCGAGGTTTCGAAACGGGTGCGCATGGCTTCTTCCCCGTGTTCGGCCACGCCCATCTTATAGGCTTCGAGCACCGGGCCGGCATCGTTGTTCCCGCCAAACTGGTCGCAGCCGGCCATCAAAATGCGGTAGTGGCGCTCTGCAATGCTCAGGCTTTCGACGCCCCAGGGGGTGGCCCCGAATACTGCCATGCCGGCATCTTCACGCGTAACGCCCCAGTCGGTGCAAACCACGCCGTCATAGCCGTATTTGCCGCGAAGCTGGTCGGTGATGACGTATTTGCTAAAGGCGTTGCCCACATTTTCCCCTCCGGGGTCCTGGTTGAACGAGATGGTGTAATACGGCATCACGGCTGCTGCCTTGCCGGTGCCGCCCTCCAGGTTGAACGCCCCTTCCACGAAGGGGATCTTGTGCATATCCAGGTTGTTCCCGGGGAATACCGCAAACTTGCCAAAGCCGTAGTGGGCATCGCGCCCGCCTTCGCCGGCCCCGCCCCCGGGCCAGTGCTTGACCATGGCATTCACGCTTTCATAGCCCCACCCCCCGGCAATGGTCTTTTCAGGGGATGAGGTCTGAAACCCGTCCACATAGGCCCGGGCCATGGCGGTGGCCAGGGTCGGTTCTTCCCCAAAGGTGCCAGAAAAGCGGTACCAGCGGGGGTCCGTAGCCAGGTCTACCTGGGGGGAAAGGGCCGTGGCCAGGCCCAGTGCCCGGTATTCAACCGAGGCGATCTGTCCGAATTGCCTCACCAGGGCCGGGTCAAAACTGGCTGCCAGGCCAATGGAATTGGGCCAGCGCGAGATGTCGCCCCCGGCCCCCAGGGTGTATTCTTCGTCCGATTCGGCCTCATGCCGCGGGTCGGTGCTGTTGTTGGCCGGGATGCCCAGCCCCAGGCCCTCGACCAGGGCCTGCACGTTATTGTTCCACCGGGCGGCCACCCCTGCGTTTTCCACGGTGGTGATCAGCACATGGCGTAGGTTGTCTTCGGTCAGGAATTTCTTCTGCTGGTCGGTCAGGTCGAACGACTGGGCCCCGGCCTCTTCCTGCGTTTTGCCGTCGTAGGTGTCCCCGCCCCTGAATCCGCCCCCGGGGATGCGCTGGTGGGCGCTGTAGAGCATGAGCCCTGCAATTTGTTCCACCGACATGCGCGTGGCCAGGTCAGCAGCGCGTTCGGCTGCCGGCAGGCGCCAGTCTTCGTACGGCTCCAGGCTGCCGTTGCGGTTCAGGTCCTTGAAGGCCAGCCGGTCTACCGTCAGCAGGGTAACGCCCGAGGTGGGCGAATAGCCCAGGGTTTGCCCCCCTTCGTTTTCGACCAGGGTGTAGCCTTCTTTCGGGGTTTCTTTCCATTTCGGCCCGCAACCAGTCAGCAGGGCCAGTGCCAGGATGCCTGTTGCCAGATTCGTAAATCGCAACTTGGGGATGCTCATGTTCAATGGGTTTAGGTGGGCAGGCCATGGCCTGCATGCTTTATTGCTGGGCCATTTCCATACGGATGGTGATTTCCACCTCGTCGCCGACCATGCCCATATTCGGCCCGACACCGAAGTCTTTGCGGTTCAGGGTGGTGCTCAGGCGCACGCCGGCTTTCAGCTTCTGGCTCCTTTGGTCGGTGATCACGCCCATGACAGATCCTTTCAGGGTAACGGGTTTGGTGACCCCATGCATGGTGAGGTTGCCCTTCAGGTCAAAGGTCTTTTCTCCCGTGGCCTCTGCCGAGGTGGTGACAAAGGTTATTTCCGGATAGGTTTCCACCTCGAAGAAATCGGCACCGCGCAAATGGTTGTCGCGGCGCTCATTGTCTGTGTTGATGCTGGTGGTCTGGATGGTAGCCCCAAAGCTGGGGTTGCCGAACGCGTCATCGGCCTTGGCGGTGATGGCAAAGTCGCCAAACTTGCCGGTCACGGTAGAGATCATCAGGTGGGTGATCTCGAATTCAACACTGGTATGCGCCCGGTCGGCTACCCATTGAGATTGGGCCTGCAGGGTCAGGCCGGCCATACAGACAAATGCGAGCAGGAGTGTTCTCATAACAAAAAGTGATTTAATGGTTTAGATTGTTTTTTTACATGTTACAAAAGGGTTGGCACATGCCGGGTCAGGCGCTTTCAGGCACACACGGCAGGTTGCTATCGTTAGACTTAAGAACACGGCAAACGTTTAATGGCCACAGATAATTTAACATTCCGGACAACAGGGACAGCGCTTTGCCCGGGGTTAGAGCGATTTCAGGTAGTCGAGGCTTTCCTTCAGGGCTGTTTCTGGGTTGGCCACCATGTCCTGTGCCACGAAGAAGTGTTCCACGCCTGTTACAAGGGCTGCGCCCACTATGGCGTCAAGGTCGAGCACCCCTGCCCCGGCCGAAGCCATGTTGGGGAAGAGGGCCATCCACTGCCCGGCATCGCCCCCGTCACCTTCAAAGTGCCTGAGCTCTTTCATGTCTTTCAGGTGCATCAGCCGGTAGCGGCCCCGGTATTTCCTGAGGTATTCCACCGGGTTGGCCCGGCCGGCCGTGGTCCAGAAAATATCCATTTCCAGGAATACCCGTTCCGGATCGGTGCCTTCCACCAATACCTCGAAGGGCACCCCATCTTGCGTGGCCTGCAGCCCGTACCCATGGTTGTGGTAGGCAAAGCGGATACCTTCGGCCGCAGCCGCCTTCCCGATGGCGTTGAAGCGGTCGGCCATGCGCTTGTAATCATCCAGGCTGAGGCGCTGGTCGTCCGGGATGGCCGGCAGGGTCACATAGGTGGCCCCCATGGCGCGGGCGGCAGCCCCCAGGGCGGGCATGTGGTGCTCGAGGGTATCCAGGTCGGTGTGCATGGAAGGGATGCGAAGCCCATGGGCCGTGGCGAGCTCTTTGAAGGAGGCCTCGTCGCGCCCGTAATACCCGCTGCCCGAAAATCCGAGCAGGGGGGCCAGGGAAGCCCAGCGTTCCCGGTTTTTGGCATCGCTGAAGGGGTAGGGGCCGTAGAGTTCGATCTCGTTGTAGCCCATGTCTTTCAGCATGTTCAGGGCGGCATCGAGGTCCTTTTCCAGCAGCAGCGGAAGGGAGAAGAGCTGAATGCCGATTGATCCGAGTTTGTCAAAGGCGGCCGTACGGGTCCTGAGGGCAGACAAAGGGGCTGGCAGGCACAGGCCCCCGGCTGCCAGGGCCGTGGTTCTGATAAAGTCGTTGCGTTTCATGGGAATGAAATTAATGAGTTTCCGTTTTGCGGCCATTCTGCCCTGTTCTGATGGGAAGCCCTATTGCTGCCCGGCAATTTCCGCCAGGCGGGCGTCAATGTCGCTGCGCGAGAGCCAGCGCCCGTCGAGCACAACGCCCCGTACCCCGCGCAGGGCTGCCGGGTCTTCGAGCGGGTTTCCGCCCACCAGAACAAAGCTGGCTTCCTTCCCGGCCTCCAGGCTGCCGCTTTGGTTTTCCAACCCGAAAAAGCGGGCCGGGTAGAGGGTGCCCATCCGCAGGATTTCGGCAGGGGGTATGCCCGCCCGCTGCATCCCGGCGATCTCGTGGTGGATCGAAAAGCCGGGTACGTTGAACACCTGGGGGGCATCGGAGCCCAGCAACAGGCCATGCCCCTCTTTGTAAAGCCGGTAGATAAGCTGCCGGCGGATCGCGTCAAAGGCCTGCCATTGCCCCGGGTTCCAGGCCGGGTCGCTGAGGTATTGCTCGTGCGATTGCTTCCAGTTGGCCAGGGTTTCTTGTGGCATGTAGCGCATTTCGGGATGGGCCAGCAGGCTGTCGGCATCGGTGGGGGCAAACCAGCGTTCAAACAGGCTCTGGGTGGGCACTACCCAAACCTGCTTTTCCCGGGTCAGGGCCACCATGTCGCCGATCAAGGCGGTATCTGCCAAGGGGGTGAAGCGATAGCCGAAAAAGCCGTTCTCTTCCGGGTTTACCCCGGCCGTTTCTGGCACCAGGCCTTCCAGGTAGCCGTCTACGTGGTCGATGGTGGCATACCCGCTTTCTAGGGCATGGCGAATGCCCACCTGCACGGGAACGTGGCCGGCAAACGGGATGCCGGCCTCCCGGGCGGTCCTGGCCAGGGTGTCGAATACCTCCAGCTTAATCCCCGGGTGGATCTTCAAAAAATCGTAGCCCTCGGCGGCGTATTGCCTGACCTTCCGGGCGGCTTCGGCCGGGTCGGGCACGGTAGTGCCATTGAGGGAAGGGCTCGAAGTAAAGATGCGCGGGCTGAGCAGTTCGCCCGCCTGTTGCCGCTCGCGCAGTTCGAGGTGGTAGGGGTGGCCCAGCATGCCCCTGATGGTGGTTATGCCATTGGAAAGGTAGAGAAACAGGGTCTGCTCGATGCGCTCTTGCGAAGCGGGGGGCGCGGGGATGTGGGCGTGCATTTCGGTCAACCCGG
This sequence comes from uncultured Robiginitalea sp., assembly GCA_964461555.1. Lineage (GTDB taxonomy): Bacteria > Bacteroidota > Bacteroidia > Flavobacteriales > Flavobacteriaceae > Robiginitalea. Next base: position 13,587 of record CAYWZF010000008.1, read on the forward strand.
GCAGGGCATAGGCGCCCCCGCCGTCAATGCGGGTGGCGTACGAACCGGCATCGGGCACTTCGCTGCCGATGTAGCGGATGCGCCCTGAATCGATGGCGATCTGCTGGCCTGAGATCACCTGCCCGCCTACCACGTCTACCACGTGCACATTTTCAATCAATACAGACAGGGGCCCGGGTCCCGGGGCCGGTTGCTGCCCGCAGCCCAGGAGGGAGCAGGCTGAGAGGGGGGCAAGCAGGAAGGGGAGAAAGCGTTTCAGGAACATCGGCAAAAAGGTTTGTGCCAGCAGCCTGGCTGTTACATATAAAACAACATGTGTTAAAAATACACCAAAGTTTTCAGGAATTTGGATGCGTACCTGTGTAAATTGTACATTAGTCGAATTGTAACCGCTAAACCGAAACTTCCGATTCATGAACCGAATGAAATTACTTCTGGGGGCCCTGGCCTTTCTGGCCCTCCTTGCCTCTTGCAGCAAAAAGCGCCCTGGAGATCCTAAAGTGCTGGTTTTCAGTAAGACCATGGCGTTCCGCCATGCTTCCATCCCGGCGGGGATTACCGCCCTGCAAAAGCTGGGGGCCGAGAATAATTTCGCGGTCGATACTACTGAGAACGCCGCCGCCTTCAACGAGGAAAACCTGAAGCAATACAGTGCGGTCATATTTTTGAGTACCACAGGCGATGTGCTCGACGCTGCCCAGGAAGCTGCCTTTGAGCGCTACATCCAGGCCGGAGGGGGCTATGTGGGCATCCATGCCGCCACCGACACCGAATACGACTGGGGCTGGTACGGCAAACTGGCCGGGGCGTACTTCCTGAGCCACCCGTCAGGGACCCCAGAGGCAGATTTCCACGTGAAGGCCACCAACCACCCTGCCACCGAATTCTTCACAGACACCGTCTGGCACCGCACCGACGAGATGTATAATTTCAAAAAGATCAACCCCGAGGTGAAGGTGTTGCTCACCATCGATGAGTCTACCTATGAGGGCGGACAGAACGGGGATTTCCACCCCATGGCCTGGTACCATGAATACGACGGGGGCCGCGCCTTCTACACCGCTTTGGGCCATACCAATGAGACCTTTTCGGAAGACCTTTTCCTGAAGCATCTTCTGGGCGGGATCCGCTACGCCATAGGCGAAAACCTGGAGCCCGACTACGGCAAGGCGCATTCGCAGATCCCGCCGGAAGCCAACCGCTTCTCGAAGGTGCCCCTGGTGGTGGGCGAGTTCTTCGAGCCCACCGAAATGACCGTTTTGCCGAATGAGGACGTGCTCATTTCCCAGCGCCGGGGCGAGATCATGCTCTATGACCGGGCCAACGATACCCTGCGGCAGGTGGCCTGGCTCGATGTCTATCACAAGACCCTCCGTACCCCGGGGGTCAATGCCGAGGAAGGGGTGATGGGCCTGCAGAAAGACCCCGACTACGCCAACAACCATTGGATCTACGTGTACTACGCCCCCACGGGCGAGGCCGAGATCAACCGGCTCTCCCGCTTTAAGTACCATGACGGCAACTTTGACCTGGCCTCTGAGCAGGTGATTCTGGAGCTGCACAGCGACCGGGAGATCTGCTGCCATACCGGTGGGTCGATTGCCTTCGGGGGCGACGGCCTGCTGTACCTGTCTACCGGCGATAACTCCACCCCCTTCAACCAGCCCGGTGCCACCTATGTGAACAGCGGTTTCGCCCCGCTCAACGACCTGCCCGGCAGCGAGCAGTACGACGCGCGCCGCAGCTCTGGAAACACCAACGACCTGAGGGGAAAAATCCTGCGCATCCGCGTCAACGAAGATGGCAGCTACAGCATCCCGGAAGGCAACCTCTTCCCCAAAGGGACCGACGGCGCCCGCCCCGAGATCTACACCATGGGCCACCGCAACCCGTACCGGATTTCGGTCGACCCCAAAAACGGCTACCTGTACTGGGGCGACGTGGGCCCCGATGCCCGTGCCGACAGCCTGCAGACCCGCGGGCCGCGCGGCTATGACGAAATCAACCAGGCACGGCAGCCCGGCAATTTCGGCTGGCCCCTCTTCATCGCCGACAACAAGCCCTACCGGGCCTATAACTACGCTACCGGCGAAAGCGGGGAAGCCTTCGACCCCGAACTCCCGATCAACAATTCCCGCAACAATACTGGCTTGAGGGAACTCCCACCCGCCCAGCCCGCCATGGTATACTACCATTACGGGGAAAGCGCCGAATTTCCGCAGGTGGCCTCTGGCGGGCGCAACGCCATGGCCGGCCCGGCCTATTACAAGGACCTCTACAACGGGGAGGGCTCCTTGCCTGATTTCTACGACGGCAAGGTGCTGGTCTATGACTGGATCCGAGGCTGGATGAAATCGGTGGAACTATTCCCCGACGGCACCTTCAACAAGATGATCCCTTTTGCCTCAGACATCAAGCTCAGCAACCTGATCGATATGGAAGTGGGCCCAACGGGCCGAATCTACCTTCTGGAATACGGCTCCGGCTGGTTTACCAAGAACGAAGACAGCGGCCTGAGCTACATCGAATACAACGGGGGCAACCGCCCGCCCGTGATTGAAGGGCTGGAAATCGACCTGACCTCAGGCCAGGCGCCCCTGAAACTGAAGGCCACTTTGAATGCCGAAGACCTGGAGGGCGACGCCATGCGCTACGTCTGGCACCTGGGCAATGGCGACAGCCTGGTGACCGAGTCCCCGACCCTGGAGTACACCTATCCGGCCAATGGGGAATTCCAGCTGACTGCCGGGGCCATGGATGTTTCCGGAAGTCAGTCTGAGCGCATCAGCCAAACCATCTATGTGGGCAATGCACGGCCCGAGGTGCAAATTTCCCTCGAAGGTGGCAACCAGTCCTTCTTTGTGCCGGGTGCCCCGGTGCGGTACAAGGTGCGCATCAGCGACGAGGGGCAGGCGGTGGAACCCGCCCCGGGCAGCTATTACGTTTCGGTGGAATACCGCGAAGGCATGGACCAGGCCTCTATGAACATGGGGCACCAGCAGGCTTCCGCAGCCATCAGCGGCAAGGCGCTCACCCAGAGCCTGGATTGCAAATCGTGCCATAAAGAAAACGAGACCTCCATCGGCCCGTCTTACATGCTGGTTTCCCAGAAATATCAGGAAGGCCGCCGAAATACCAACCTGCGCTACCTTATGGAGAAGATCGCTACCGGGGGCAGCGGGGTATGGGGCGAGGTATTGATGCCGGCCCACCCGAATGTCACCTCGGCAGAGCGGCAGCAAATCGCCACCTATATCCTTTCCCTGGCCGATACCCGCGAACGCCCGGCCTCCCTGCCTTTGGAAGGCACCATAATGCCTGACCCCAACCAGACAGGCAATACCCTGGTACTCACGGCTACGTATACCGACGAGGGCATGAACGGGGTAAAGGCCCTCACGGGCTCGTCCCTGGTCGCCCTGAGCGGCAACCGCATTTCCCCCAGGGAAGACATGGACCTCAAAGGCATGCAGGCCATGTCCTTCGGCGGCATGGACCTGGCCCTGCTCAATGCGGCCGAGGGCAGCCTGAAACTGGAAGGGTACGACCTGACCGGGGTAAAGATGCTCCTGCTGACAGCCGGGTGGCAAAACCCGCCAGCCGCGGGCTGTGATTTTGAACTGCACCTGGGCAGCCCCGGGGGGGAAGTCGTCGGCAGCGGCCAGCTGAACACCCCCATTAGCGGGCCCGGCACGGGCATCCCCGTGGTGTTCTCCAAAATACTGGAAGGCAAGCAAACCCTGTACCTGACCTATAAGCGGCAGGCCGCCCCGGAAGGGGAAGAGCCGGGCATGGTCGCCCTGACCGGCATCCAGTTCCAGTAATGCGATACTTTTAAGAAGAACAAAGGGGTGCGGCAGCACCCCTTTTTTATTTTTGGAAAGAGGATTATTCGGCAGAGGGCTGGACGGTTTGGGTATACGGCCCGTAGACGGCGTCGCGGAAATTTTTATGCAGCCTGATCGGGTCGTAGGGGAAAAGCTGCACAAACAGCACGGCCGCCAGGTCGTTGTGGGGGTCGACCCAGAAAAGGGTGCTGGCCGCCCCGTCCCAGAAAAATTCGCCCACCACCCCGTTGTTTTCCTCAGCCGAGGCCGGCGGGGCTACCCGCACCGCGAAATCGATGCCGAAGCCCACCTGACCTTTGTTGGGAAGCCAGGAGCGTTCGGTCACGCTGTCGGGGAGGTGGTTGGTAGACATAAGCGCCACAGTTTCGGGTTTGAGCACCTGCACCCCCTCGAGGGTGCCCTTGCCCAGCAGCATGCGCGCAAAGCGCATGTAATCGTCGAGGGAGGCAGTGAGGCCCCACCCGCCCCGGGCCAGGGACCAGTGCTGCAGCTGTTCGACTTTGGCTGTGGAGTCGGGCAGTTGGGTCAGGCTTCCGTCTTCGGTGTTCAAACGATACATGGCCGAGAAGCGCCCCCGGTCATCTTCGGGCACGTAATAGCGGGTGTCACCCATGCCCAGGGGGTCGAGCACGTGTGCTTGCAGGTACTCCCGGTAGGGCTGGCCTGAGATGCGCTCGACCATAAAGGCCTGCACGTCGACGCTGGGGCCGTATTCCCATTGGGCGCCCGGCTGGAACCAGAGCGGCAGGGCGCCGAATTTGGCGGCCATTTCTTCCAGGGTGTTTTCGCGGTTGAGCGGGTCGGCTACAGCCAGGGCCTCGCTCAGGCCGGGGATGTTGGGCCGGTTCGGGAATCCGGCCGTGTGGCGGGTGATGTCGCGGATGGTGATGGGCCTTTGCACTGGCTCGAGCAGCATGTTTCCGGCGGCATCGACCCCGGTGTACACCTGCATGTTTTCGAATTCAGGGGCGTATTTGGCCAGCGGGTCGTCCAGGTCGAAGGCCCCGGTTTCATACAGGGTCATCAGGGCCGTGCCCGTAATAGGCTTGGTCATGGAGTAGATCTGCACCAGGGTGTTGCGGGCCATGGGCACCCCCTTATCCCGGTCAGAATACCCATAAGCCCCGAAATAGGCTTCCTGCCCTTTTTCGAAAACCAGGGCCGAGATGCCGGCCACCTGGCCGGTATTTACATAATCCTGCAAGAGGGAGTCGATGCGGGCGGCCGCGGTTGGGCCGACGATGGAAGCCGGCGCCTGCGGGGCCGGGGCCTCCCCGCAGGCGGTGGCCAGGGCGAGGGCCAGGGCGGCCAGGAAGTGTTTTTTCATGGGCTCGGTGTTTTTGTTTTGGCTTAGCGCGGGTCGGCCTGCTCTGCGGCTTTGGTGGCGATATAAAAGTTCGGGTCAAAGCTCACCTCGGCCCCTGCTGGTGCCGGTTCCGATTTCCAGGCGGCCTGCGGGAAGATCCACCGGGTTTCCCCGTCTACCCTGATGCGGATGGGCATGTCAAAGCCCTCCACGATGTCGGTATACCGGAATTCGAGGGCATCCCCCTTTCGCCTGTATTCCAGAACCGGGATCAGGGTCGTGCGCAGGTACTGGTCGAAAAAGGCCGTCAGGTCTTTGCCGGTGTGACGGCTCAGGTAATCCTCGATCTGGCCGGTGGTCACGGTCTGGTGGTAGAAATCCCGGTTGAGCCCCCGCAGGATGTCGCGCCAGAGGGCGTCATCCTCGACCAGCTGCCTGAGGGTGTGCAGCATGTTTGCGGCCTTGGGGTACATGTCACCCGAACCCTCATGGTTCACCTCGTATGCCCCGATGATGGGGCGGTCGTTGCGGATGTTGCGACGGGTGCCGATCACGTACTCCGAGGCGGCCTGGCTGCCGAAATGGTAGTCGAGGTACAGGCTTTCGGAGTAGGCGGTGAACCCTTCATGCACCCACATGTCGGCAATGTCGCGGTAGGTGATGTTGTTGGCAAACCACTCGTGCCCCGCTTCGTGTATGATGATGAAGTCGAACTTCAGCCCCCACCCGGTGCCCGAAAGGTCGCGGCCCAGGTAGCCGTTCTGATAGCCATTTCCGTACGTGACCGAACTCTGGTGCTCCATGCCCAGGTAGGGCACCTGCACCAGCTTGAAGCCATCCTCGTAAAAGGGATAGGGGCCGAACCAGTGCTCGAAGGCCTCCAGCATGCCCGGCACCTGCCTGAATTGCTCCCGGGCCTTGTCGAGGTCTTCGGGCAAAACGTAGTAATCGAGGTCGAGCGGGCCTTTTTCGCCTGCATAGGTCTCCCCGAAATGCGCGTATTCCGCGATGTTTACATTCACCCCGTAGTTGTTGATGGGGTTGGCTACAAACCAGTGGTAGGTGCGGGCGCCATCTGCTTCCTCCACCTTGCGGAGCCGGCCGTTGGAGACGTCCATCAGGGGTTTGGGCACCGTTACGGCAATGGCCATGCTGTCGGGCTCATCGTACATGTGGTCTTTGTTGGGCCACCACACACTGGCCCCCAGGCCCTGGCAGGAGGTGGCCACAAAGGGCTGCCCCTTGGCATCTTTCGCCCAGGAGAAGCCCCCGTCCCAGGGGGCGCGCACGGCCACTTTCGGGGCACCGGAGTACTGCACCGTCACGGTTTCGGTGGCCCCCGGCCGTTGCGGTTTCACCAGGGTTACGAAGTGGGCATTGCCCTCGCTTTCGAAGGAGAGTTTTTGCCCGTCCTGGAATACGGCCTCGATCTGCAGGGGGGGCTGAAGGTCTACCTGCAGGCGCTGCCCGGGCTCGAGCACCCGGTAGCTGATGCTGTTGCTCCCCGAAAGGGTCTGGCTGCCGGGGTCTACGGAAACCGACAGGTCGTAGAAGGTGAGGTCCCACCAGCTGCGTTCCGGGGTGATGCTGCCCCGAAGGCTGTCCTGGCGGGTAAAGGTTGGCTGGGCCTGGATACCGGTCAGGGCCAGGAGGAGCATCAGGGATGCGAGCCGGAAAGCCCGTTGGGAGAATCGTTGAGCGCTGTTCATGGGTAAAATGGGATTCATACGTTTTTATTTGGCGGCTGGCAGGGGGGCAGGCAACAGCCAGGCATATGCGCTGCCGGCCACAATGGCGGTGAAGTCGCCGGTGTTGAGCAATTCATCGATAGCCTGATGTTTGTCGGCCTGGTTTTCGTAATAGGATTGGGTGATCAGGTAGCCGACCGTATACCCCAGGTCGTGGGGGCGGTCTTCCACCCCGTCCCCGTTGTAGAGCCATTTGGAGGTGTCGCTTCCCAACAGTTCGGCTTTAAGGTCGGCAAAGATGCGCCGGTGGTTTTCGGGGTCTTCCAGAAAGCGCAGGTTGTCATTCTTCAGGGGGATACCCGAGCAAAGCTCCACCAGAAAATCGCACACGCCCTCCCCGATCACTCCGGCAAGGAGGGCGTCGCCATGTCGGTCGTCCTGGTAATTCTGCTGGAAGTGCATCAGCTCGTGCAGGGTGAGGCGGGGCAGGTCGGCCACCTCCATGATGGAGTTCCGCTGCCAGTCGTTGAGCTCGGCGGTGGGCATGCCGGGGCTTTTGCCGTACATGTCGCCCCCCAGGAACATCCCCATTTCGGAGGCCGTGCCCCCTGAGTTCAGTATGCCGGGAACCACGTATACTTTTGGGAAAACGGCCTTTGGGTACAATTTTTTGAAGCGCTGCATCCAGGCGGTGGTCTGGGCTTTCATGGCCCGTACGCTATCGGGGTTGAACTGCCCTTTCAGGTAGCGGTAGTACCCCGGGGCCGCGTTGATCATCTGCCCGTACATCTGGTCCAGACTGCCGTACCGGATCACGTAATAGTCGTGCAGTTCGCGGGGGCCTTCCAGCACAAATGCCCGGAGCTGGGCCCGGGCTGATGACGTATCGGCCAGTGCCCGGTCAAGGTACGGCCAGAAGGCCTCCATGCTCCGCATTTCCAGGTCAAAGTGCGATACCTCCCGCAGGGCCCGGTCGATGGAGTCTAGGCGGGTGTAGAGCCTTGCCAGTTCCGGGTCGCCCGCCGGCAGCCCGATCGGCCCGAATTTGTCGAGGATGCGGGGGTTGGCCATGCCCGCATCAATGGCCTGGTGCAGCAGGGACACGGCCGAATCGGCCTGCCCGCCTTCAAGGTACGCATCGGCAGCGGCCAGGTAGAGTTCTGAGGCCTGCAGGTCGCGGTTTTCGAAAACCAGCAACGAACCTAGCTGCTGGTAGTTCTTCAGGCTGTCGAGGCGGTTGTATTCCTGGAAAAGGAGGTTCATGTCGGGCAGGTAGGGCCCCTCCGGTAGTTCCTTTTCCCCGGTACAGGCGGCCAGCATGGCTGCCAGGCCCAGCATCAGGCCATATTTGTGGGTGCGCCCTGCCATCAGTTACGGGTTACCCCGGTGGGGAAGCTCACCACGCTTTCATGCCCGTTTGGGCCTATGGCAGCTACCCCGAAGAAAAAGTTGTCGATCACGACCCCCTCGAGGGTCGCTTCCGTCAGGCTACCCACATCCCGGAAATGGTCCCAGGTGGGGGAGGTGGTGTCGCGCCAGTACACCCGGTAGCCAGCAGCCCCGGCAACCGGTTTCCAGCGGAGGCGGGCCGAGGCTTCCACCACGCCCCCGATCTCCACCTCCTGGGGCGCCGGCGGGGCCCAGGCCAGGGAGGCCAGCGAAATGGCATTCACCGCGGTGAGTTTGGCGGCATACCCGAAATTCACATGCTCGAGCACGTCCCCATACCGGATGCCGTTCTCGACCCGGATATCCTGGTGCTGCTGGGTATAGTTCTCATGGGCCTCCATGATGCGCACCCCGGCGAAGCCCAGGTCGTTGAACGGGCGGTGGTGCCCGCCGCGCCCGAAGCGGTCGAGGCGGTAGATGAGCATGGGGTTCATTTCAGGCATGTAGGTGAGGGTGGTTTTATGGATGTAGCGGGCCAGCTGGCGCGAAACGCCGTCGACCTCTCCCCCGTAAAAGCGGCGCGACTGGCGCTGGCGCTCGGTTTCTGTGGGGGGCACCGGTTCTGAAAAGATGCGGAAGTCGCGGTTGCTGATCACCCCGTCTACCCCGCTGATGTTGCCGATCATGTCGTTGTTGAGCACCCCGATGAGATCCCAGTTGTTTGCCTGGGCGTATTCGGCCAGGCCCTTCCCGCCAAAGAGGCCCTGTTCTTCCCCCGACAGGCCCGCATAGACGATGCTGTTTTTGAAGGAATAGCGCGAGAGCACGCGGGCGGCCTCGAGGGTGCCGGCCATGCCGCTGGCATTGTCGTTGGCCCCGGGCGAATCGGAGGTAAAGTCGTTGGCGTCGCTCACCCGCGAATCGATATCGCCGCTCATGAGCACCATTTTATTCGGATGGTCGCTTCCCCGCTGGATGGCCACCACATTTACCACCCAGACATCCCTGGGAATGCGGGCGTTTTCGTCGGCCCTGACCAGGTTGCGCTGGTAGAAAACCTCCAGGCAGCCCCCGCACGCCCCGGAGATCTTATCGAATTCGGCCTTGATCCAGCGGCGGGCCGCCCCGATGCCCCGGGTGGCCGAGAGGGTGTCGCTCAGGGTATGGCGGGTGCCAAACCCGGCCAGGGTGGCCACATCGTTCCCGATCCGCGATTCGGAGACCGAATCGATGATTTGGTAAATGCGTGGGTCGGTCTGGGCGCCCGCCAGCAGCGGGCCGAGCAGCAATGTGCAAAGGAGCAGTTTCTTCATGAACCTTCAAATTTGAATTTCTGGTTGAACCAACGCCCGTGCCAGTAGCAAAGCGGCCCCAGCAAGCCGTAGATGAAACCCGGCAGGCCAAAGTTGATCCCCGCTTTGAAAAAGGCGAGAACCACCGAGAGGGCAGCCACCCCTACAAAGATGGCAAAATGCCGCGAATAGAACAGGGCGACCAGGCCCGATTCGACAGAATGCGATTTTCTGTAGGCCCTGCGGTACATCAGGGAGAAGCACAAAAAGACCAGCAGGAACCCCAAGCCATACCACTGGAACAGGCTGGCCAGGCCGTCGCGGGTAATGGCCTGTTTCCCGAACCAGGTCTCGGCCAGGGATTTGAGCGGGAAAACGTAGTAGAGCACCACAAAAAGCAAGAGGGCATTCAGGGCGATGATCTGATTGTCGATATAGCCCGTCCTGCGGAAATAATTGTAGTGCACCCACCAGAAGGCGATCAGCACGAAAAAGCTCACGGCAAAGGTGATGATGTTTACCCCTTTGCCCTGCAGGTCGAGCCAGTTGCCGCTCAGGTCGAGGTCTACCACCAGCAGGGTGGCGGCAAAGGCAAACACCCCGTCGCTCAGGGCCTCGAGCCGGCTAAGATTGTGTGGAAATTTCATGGGCTCTGTATTGGTTCCACTACCAGGGCCAAAAGGGTGCCCGCCTCATTCGCAGCCAGTCGGCTTATCGTTCCGAACCCGGGGCCGAAGTCGTGTACCACCTGCCAGGCCGCGTCTGTGCCCGGCCGGAGGCGCCGGAGCACCCCATCGCC
>CAYWZF010000008.1:24008-61099 GCA_964461555.1 uncultured Robiginitalea sp.
TCGCTGTCTGCCTGGGCGCTGGACAAGCCCGGGCCAACCAGCACGGCCAACAGCAGGCACATGCGGCCCAAGGCGTGGAGCCGGGCGTTGGCAGGAAAGGGAATGGGCTTCAAGCGGCGCATCTGAATGAAAGGATTAAAGTAGCCAATTTGGGCAAGTTTTGCAACAAAGCGGGAGGCGTAAGCTCAGAGGGAGCCAAATCGACTAAGCAGCTCCCGGGCCGGGCCGATGCCGTCCACAAAGTAGCGTGCGTTCGTCTTCATGCGGCCCACTTTTACGGTGATGGCCTCTTCGGGCAGCTCCTGGAACATGAACTCGTCGGTCCAGTCGTCGCCGATGGCAAAAATGAAGTCGTAGTTCCTGCGGGCGATCATCCGCATGGCCGCGCGCCCCTTGTTCACGTTGCTGCTCTTGATTTCCACCACCTTGTTGCCCTGCAGCACGCTCAGGTCGTCGTTGGCGATCAGGGAGGTGAGCACCGTGCCCAGCTCCGCGGCCCGTTTCTGCCCGAAATCGGGGTCGGTGTTGCGGTAGTGCCAGGCCAGGGAATAATTCTTGTCTTCTATGAACGAGCCGGGGGTGCGGTCTACGAAAGATTCCAGCACGGGCCTGATTTTCGGCATCCAGTCGTTTTTGACATTCTCCAGCTTTTGGAATTCGCCTCCCGCCTCAGCGAGCCACACCCCGTGCTCCACGATCATCGAATAGGCGCGGTGTGAGAACCAGCGGCCAAAGGTGTCTTTGTCGCGCCCGCTGATCAAATAGACATCGGTGCCGGGCTGCTGCTGCAGGGCATCGAGCAGCTCGAACAGGGCCGGGTCGGGGCGGGCATGCTGGGGGTCGTTCTTGAACCCTGCCAGGGTACCGTCATAGTCGAGGAAGAGGATGCGGCTTTTGGCCGCCCGGTAGCGCCCGAGCAGCGACTGGGTGAGGTCTACTGACAATTTGCGGGTCACCTGTATGGCCTCCAGGCCTTGCTGCGTCTGGAGGGAATGCACAAAGTCGCGGGCCCATTTTTCCACATTGTAGCGCTCCAGCCGCTTCTGCATGGGGGCATTGCGGGCCTTTTGCTCTTCTTCGGGCATGTTGAGCGCCTGGTAGAGGGTTTCGGCAATCTGCTCGAAGTTGTTGGGGTTGATCAGCAGGGCCTCGTTGAGCTCGTTGGCCGAGCCGGCCATTTCGCTCAGGATGAGCACCCCGGTCTGGTCGGTTCGGGTGGCGATATATTCCTTGGCCACCAGGTTCATCCCGTCGCGGATGGGGGTGAGCCAGGCGATATCGCAACTGGTGTACAGGTCGATGAGGTTCTCAAAGGGCAGGGAACGGTAAAAATACCAGATCGGCGTCCAGCTCACGGTCGAGAGCTCCCCGTTGATGCGCCCCACCAGTTCGTCGATCTCGCGCTTGAGCCGCTGGTATTGCGGTACTTTCGAACGGGAGGGGACCGCCAAGATGATAAGCCTGACCTTTTCCCTGTATTGCGGGTATTTGTCGAGGAAATATTCAAATGCCTTGATGCGGTTGGCGATGCCCTTGGTGTAGTCGAGCCGGTCGATCGACAGCAGGAATTTGGCGTCCGGGGTAGACGCCTTATGGTGGTTCAGGCGTCGTTTCAGGTCCGATTCCTCCCCGGGGGCAGCCGCCTCCCGCAGCAGTGCCGCCTCGTGGAATTTCTGGTAGTCGATCCCCATGGGGAAGGAATCCACCTTCACCACCCGGCTTTCGAGGTGGATCTCGTTGAAGCTGACCTCGTGGCCCAGCAGCCGCCGCACCGAGCTCAAAAAATGGCGTTCGTAGTCGTAGGTATGGAAGCCGATCAGGTCGGCCCCGAGCAGGCCCCTGAGCACCTCGTGCCGCCAGGGCAGGGTGCGGAAGATTTCATAGGAAGGGAACGGGATGTGGAGGAAAAAGCCGATGGATAGCCCGGGGCGCAGTTCCCGCAGCATCTGGGGTACCAGCATAAGCTGGTAGTCGTGTACCCACACCAGGTCGTCGTCGGCAGCCGTAGCCGCCACGGCATCGGCAAATTTGCGGTTGACCGCCACATAGGCCTCCCAGTTGGCCAGTTGAAACTCGGCGTATTCCATGAAGTAGTGGAACAGCGGCCAGATGGCCCGGTTGCTGAAGCCATAGTAGAACCCGTCAATCTCGTCCTGGTTCAGGGCCACCCGGGCACAGCCCAGTTCTGCAAGGGCCTGGTCGATCTCGGGGTCGAGAGCTTCCGGGATATCCTCGCGCGTCAGGCCGCTCCATCCGATCCAGAGGCCTTCCCCCTCTCCGTGCACCGATTTCATCCCGGTGGCCAGCCCCCCGACACTGGGTTGTGCATTCAGCGATCCGTTGCGAATATGCAATTGAACGGGCAGTCGATTTGAGAGAATGATAGTTTTGCTCATGCTTTGGGGATTTTTGGGCTTTTTTGGCACCATTTTCTCTAAATTTCGGGAAATTGTGGTGGTTAGCCAATAAAATGGGCGCTTTTCATGAATTCAACACAGATGGACAATCTCGATTACGGAATTATAGGAAACTGCCGCTCTGCGGCATTGATCTCCAAATCTGGATCCATTGAATGGTGCTGCCTGCCCGAGTTCGATTCCTCCTCCGTTTTTGCCAGGCTCCTCGATACAGCGCAGGGGGGGAGCTTCGGGATTATTGTAGATGACACCTATACGGTCACCCAGCGCTACAAGAAAAATACGGCCCTGCTGATCACCCGGTTTTCCAACGGGACTGACGCCTTTGAGCTCCGCGATTTCATGCCCCGCTACCGCAATGAAGACGGCACCTATTTCACCCCCCCGGAAATTATCAGGTATATCCGCCACCTTTCCGGAGAACCCGTATTAAGGGTGCACTACGACCCGCGCCTGCGCTACGCCCAGGGCGAGACCCAGACCTTCGTGAAGCACCACTTCGCGGTGAGCCTCAACCACGGCAAGAACTACGACACCGTTTTCCTCTATACCTCTTTCAACAAAAACGAGGTGGTGGAGGGCCGGCCGATCGCGGTCAAAAAGGACGGGTATTTTCTGTTGTCCTACAACGAGAAAATCTTCAGGCCGACCACGGAAAAAATGTACACCGAAATGGAGCGCACCAAGGTGTACTGGCTGAACTGGAGCAGCCAGACCCCGCGTTACAAGCGGTACAACCGGGCTATCCAGCGGTCGGCCATTACCCTGAAGCTGCTCAGCTACGAGCGGTCCGGGGCCATTCTGGCGGCTGCCACCACCTCCCTGCCCGAGACCATCGGGGAGGTGCGCAACTGGGATTATCGATTCTGCTGGATCAGGGATGCTTCCATGGTGGTCAAGGTGGTCTCCGAACTCGGGCACAAGAATGTGGCCCGGCGCTACCTCCGCTTCGTGCTCGACCTGGTCCCCGACAAAGACGAGAAACTGCAGATCATGTATGGCATCAACAAGGAAAAGCAGCTTACCGAGCGTACCCTCGACCACCTGGCCGGCTACCAGGGTTCACGCCCGGTACGGGTGGGCAACGCCGCCTACCAGCAGCGGCAAAACGATATCTACGGCATTCTGATGGATATGATCTATGCCGAGCTGGTCCGCTTCCGCGTCGATGTGGAGACCGGGGAGGAGCTCTGGGGCCTGACCAAGGGGATCGTCTGGATCGTCCAGAAACACTGGCGCGAGCCCGACAAGGGCATCTGGGAATTTCGCACCGAAGACCGGCACTTCACCTTCTCGAAGGTGCTCTGCTGGGTGGCCATCGACCGGGCCATCAAGATTGCCCGCATCTTCCACAAACAGCACAAGATCGACCGCTGGAGCGGGCTCGAGCGGGAAATCAGGGAAGACATCATGACCCATGCCTGGAACGAAGAGCTGCAGGCCTTCACCCAGTCGTATGGTTCCCCAAGCATGGACGCCTCGGTGTTGCTGATGCAGAGCTACGGGTTTATCGACGCCCACGACCCGCGTTTTGTCAGCACGGTGCACGCGGTGGAACGGGAGCTGAGCCATGAAGGCCTGCTTTACCGCTACCGCAACGAGGATGACTTTGGCCTGCCCACCTCGTCTTTTACGATCTGCACCTTCTGGTTTATCAGCGCCCTGTTCAAGATTGGCGAAGAGCAGCGCGCCCGGGCGCTTTTCGACCAGGTGCTCTCCTACGGCAACCACCTGGGCCTTTTCTCGGAAGACATCGATTTCAAAAGCAAGCGGCTGCTGGGCAATTTCCCCCAGGCTTACTCGCACCTGGCCCTGATCGAATGCGCCATCAACTTTTCCAACAAGGAGTCAGGGGAAAAGGTACTCGAATCCATGCAGGGCTAGGCTTCAGGAAGCATACATCCGGGGCTGCCCGAGGCCCCAGGGATAGGGTTCAGCGCGGAAATAACCCCTACACCGGTCTTTGGCACCGGCCCTCTATACCCCCTGTTTAATGCGTCACATGAATTGGGATTCCTTTAGGCATTTCATTCATGCCCCCGGCGGGTCTTCCGGAATAAGACAGGGATGTGCCTGTGTTTTGACAGGTGCTGGCTTTATGCCGGGTGGGGGGTTATTTTGAGATAGGGTGGGAGGGCGGGGGGTCCCCTGCCGCCAGGGCTTCGATCTTCCCCAGGAGCTCCAGCAAATGCCTCTCTTCCGTGAACGGGCTCATCAGGCTCGTCCGAAGATAAACGATGCCATTCAAACGGGTCTGAACGATGTAAAACCGGCCATCTTCGAGCAGCTGCTGCCGTACCCCGCTGTTCAGCGTGTTACATGCTTGGGTGTCCCAACCTTCGGGCCTTAGCCGAAAGCAGAGGATATTCGACTGGGGTTCACAGGCCATTTCCCACCCGGGGCGGTTTCGGAGCAGGGAGGCGAATTTCTTGCCCAGGTCGTACTGATGATCGATGTATTCCCGGAAGATTTCTTCCCCATAGGCATGCAACACGGCATACCAGGTCAGGGAACTGGTTAGTTTGGTGCATTCGAAGGTGCGTTTGGCCAGGTTGTACCAGTCTTCATCGTCGGTCTCGGTGAGCAGGTATTCGGCTTCCTGGCTGAAGGTGGTATACGAGTCGGCCCCGTTGCGGAAGAGCAGGGCCGTGGTCAGCACCGGCATCCCCAGCATTTTATGGCCGTCGATGGCCACGGAGTCGGCCCGTTCCAGGCCCTGCACGAGCGGGCCGTAGCGTTCCGAAAGAAAGGCGGCCCCGCCATGGGCGCCGTCTACGTGAAGCCACAGGTTCTTGGCCTGGCAGAAATCGGCCAGGCGGTCAAGGGGGTCATAACTTCCGGTGGCGGTGCAGGGGGCACTGCCCACCACGGCCAGGGGTTCCAACCCGTCTGCCAGGGCCTTGTCATAAATGGCTGTCAGCTGTTCGGCATCCATTCGGTATTGCGAATCTACGGGTACCTTGAGAACCCCTGCTTCCCCCATGCCCATAATGCGGGCAGCCCGGTCGACGCAGTAATGAGCGGCCTCGCTCACCAGGATGGCCTGGCGTCGCGAGTAGCCCTTGTTCCATACATCGCCTTTTCCCCGGGCCCGGCGGGCTGCCAGCAGGCCTGTAAGGTTTGCCAGGGTGCCCCCTGAGGTAAGGAAGCCCCGTGCCTGGGGGCCATACCCGGCCTTTCGGCAGAGCCAGTCAGTAACGATGCGTTCCATCGCAGCGGGAGCCATCCCCATTTCGTACACAGCCATCCCATTGTTCAGGCAGGCTCCCAGCAGGGCCGCCAGCGAAGCGAGTGGCAGGGGTGGGGCCACCTGGTGGCCAAGGTATCGCGGGTGGTGCACCTGGGTGGTGTGCTGCAGCACTGCTTCGGTCAGGGCCCCGAACCCGGCGGCCTGTGGGAATGTTCGCCAGAAATCCAGCTCAGCCTCAGGCTCGCGGTAGGAGAGCACCCGGCCCGTTTCCCGGTGCGCGGCCCCGAGGTGTGCGGCCAGCGATTTGAGGAGATCAGCCCCCTGACGACGAAAGATTTCGGGATCCCAGGCCTGTTCCAGTAAAGGGCTATCCATGCTGGTGTGGAGCTTACATTGGTTTCTTCGGGTCGGTCTTCCTGATAGAGCACCCTACCGGTTGTCCCGGTTTACCCCCCGGTTTGTCGGTTCAGTAACCCATTCAGACCCATGGCCGGCCCCCAGGCCGAAATTGCGGCATCGTCGATGCTCAAAACGAAACTGCCGCCATCGGGCCGCGTAGCCATATAGGTTTGGTAACCAAAGGTCTGACCCCCATGCCCGAGGGCCCTGAACAGGTTGATCACGCCCAGGCCATAGGAAATCCCCCCGCCCATTGGGTTGAAGTGCTCGGTGCGGACCGTTTCCATCATGGCAGGTGTTTGCAGGAATTGTCCTTGCCCCCAGGCCCGGATAAATTGCTCCATATCGTCGAGGGTGCTGAGCATTTCCCCTGCCGCCCCGGCCAGGGTGGCGGGTATCTCGCTGGGTTTCCCGTTCCAGTGACCCGGCATCCGGTTGGCAGGAGACCTCCGTGAGGCGAAATAAGTATGGTGCAGGCCGGCCTTGTTGAGCAGGTGCTCCTGAATATAATCAGGGAAGGCCTTCCCGCTGTGCTGTTCCAGAATCATGCCCAGCAAAATGTAGTTGGTATTGGTGTACTTGAACTGTGCCCCGGGCTGGAATTGGGGGCGGTGGGTTCTTTTGGCCATGCGGACGAGCTGGGCCGGGGTATACCTCAGGGTGGAATCGCCGAAGATCCCAATGGCCATTTCATCGCTGTCAGGGAAATATTCGGGCAGGCCAGAGGTGTGGTTGAGCAGGTGCTTCAGCCTGACTTCGCCCAGGTAGTCGGCACTGTCGGTAGCCATGATCCCCTCCAACAGGGACGGCTGGTCCAGGATGTCCTCCAGGCGGTCGTCCAGGTTTAATTTCTTTTGTTCCACCAACTGTAGGATGGAGGTGGCCGTGAACATCTTGCTGCAACTGCCGATTTCAACCACCCCGCTGAAATCGGTGACGGGCGCGCCCGTACGGCCGTCAAACCCTGAGTATACGGTATTCCCATGGGCGTCTGTTACCTTGGCGGTCACCCGGCACGATCCGGACTGGGCTGTGGCCCGGACCAGGGAATCCACTTTTTGCCGGAGGGAATCCGGAGCGGACGCCGGATAGGTCCGGCACGCGTGAAGGGTTGATTGCGGGTCGCTTTTCAAGTTGTGCGCCTTTGCTGAGATGGCCAGCAGAAGGAAGAAGGCGGCAAGACAAGATGGGATGGCAGAATTTTTGTAAAGCAGAATAATGGGCATGGCGGGTTCTTTAAGGATTATGATAGGGACGAAACCCGGCTCAGGGATAATCCCTGAGCCTGGCAAATTGGTAATCTTCCCGGGTTTTGATAAGCTCAATGAGCTTTTTCAGCTCTGATTCCTCATAGTCGAATTTAAACATTTCGTCATGGCAAAGGAGCACCAGGTGGTTTTTGGTGAAGGAGCGGCCTTTGTCGAGGTGGCTCTCGATTTGCTCGAAAATCTCCAGGGCTGTGCCCACGGGTTCCCCGGTATTCGGGTCGTGGAACCACTCCATATCCCAGCCGTAGAGCTGGAACCCGTTTTCGGCCAGCAAGTCGGCGGCCTCTGAGCCGCTGGCAATGTCGTCCTTTTTCCGGTCTGCCAGCCGCCACATATTCCGGCCAGGCAGTCGTGCCACCTTATCGGACGGCTGTATCACCTCATGGCTTTTGTTAAAATCCGACAATACCCCCTCCGGGTCGAAATAGAACTTCGAGTAGTGGTTGCGGGCATGCGAATAACTGTGGTTGCCCACCTCTATATGGTCATTTTCCTTATACAGGTCTACATAATGGGGTTTCGTTTCCGCGTGACGACCCACCAGCAAAACGGTAATGGGAACCTGTTCGTAGGCTATGGCGTCGGCGATTTTTTCACTCCCGTCCAGGGGGCCGTCGTCGAAGGTCAGGTACACGTATTTTTTGTCATTCGATGCAACATCGCCCATCAGCTGGGCAGCTGCTGGCCGACCGGACATGGCCAGGACAGTTAAAAGGCAGATTTGCAGGAATGTCTTTGCATACATAGTTTGAACGGTTTTACTCGATTGAGTACAGGACGTCAATATACGAAATACCCGGTATTTTCAAACGGCGAACCGCCCCTGCTGTACGACGGCCCCCGACTTTCTTTACAGTGTACCGCATGTCTGCATCCAACTATTCCGTTTGCCCGGAATAGTCCAGCACCAGGTTGACCAGGGCATTTACCCCGGTCGAAAAGCCGCTTTCATCCAGGTAGAAATCGGGCGTATGGTGGGGGGCCGCCTCTTTCGGGTCTTTTCCCGGGGGCATGCCGCCGATGTAGAAAAACAACCCGGGGACTTCGTTGGCAAAGAAGGAAAAATCTTCCGAACCGGTTTCAGGCGGCACCAAAACCACGTTTTCCTTTCCCGCAGACCGCTCCAGAGACGGCAGCATCTTTGCCGTGAGGGCCGGATCATTGGAGGTTACCGGGTAGTGGGAGCTGTACGGGAGTTCCACCACCGCTTCGGCCCCGTTGGCTTCGGCCGTCTTCGTGGCGATTTGGCGGATGCGCTCAAAGACCAGTTCCTCATCCGAAGCGCTCAGGGTACGCACCGTGCCGAGCATTTCCACCGATTCGGGAATGATATTCGACCGGTTTCCCCCGTGGATGGCACCGATGGTCACCACGGCCGGGTTCTGGGTGATATTGACATTGCGGCTGACGATGGTCTGTAGGTTTACAATGATCTGGGCTGCCGTAACCACAGGGTCTGCGGAAGACCAGGGCTCGGCCCCGTGAGAGGAGGTTCCTTTGACAGTGATTTTCAGGTCCCCGACCCCCGCAAACATCCCGCCGGGACGATAGGTGATCTTTCCGGCCTCCAGCTGGGAATTGATGTGGAGCCCGAAAATTACGTCCACATCGGGGTTCTTCAGGGCGCCTTCCTTCAGCATGAGTTCGGCCCCGCCTTCTTCCCCTTTCGGGGCCCCTTCCTCTGCGGGTTGGAAAATGAATTTGACAGTGCCTTTCAGGGCATCGCGGCGGTCGGCCAGAATCCGGGCCACCCCCATCAGGATGGCCACATGCGAATCGTGCCCGCAGGCGTGCATCACCGGCGTTTCCTCCCCATTGTACAGGGCCGTCTGTTTAGAAGCAAAGGCCACCGGGGTGCGCTCCAGTACCGGAAGGCCGTCCATATCAGCCCGAAGGGCCACCACAGGCCCGGGTTTCGAGCCTTTCAGCACCCCGACCACGCCGGTTACCCCGACCCCGGTGGTCACCTCCATGCCCAAAGACCTCAGGTGGTCGGCCACCAGCCCCGCGGTGCGCACTTCCCGGTTGCCCAGTTCGGGGTGCTCGTGTATGTCGCGTCTCCAGGCAATAACCTGTTCTTCCAGGTTTTTCACTTCTTTCCACACATCCGCCCGGGGGGCTTCGGGTTGGGCGAAGAGGAGCATGGGAGCGACAAGGGCCGTGCACAGCTCGAAAAGGGGATGTTTTTTCATTATTCTCAGGGTTGGTTCCCAACAAATGTAGGCGTTTTTATCGTGCGGGCACAGGGCATTGGGCCGTCTGATCGGGCATTGCGGTGGGGCAGGGTATCTTGGTTTCGGGTGGGGGGAGGGGGGCGCCCCCGTGATCCAAAGACTGAAGCGAACGTAGTTTATCAGGTCTTGCCAACAAAAAAATCGCCCCCCTTTCCGGAGGCGGGCTTGCTTCTGTCTCCAAAAGCGTCATTTGAGTTAGTCAAAAGTATACCCGTCCGCAGCGGCCACCGCGTCTGCGATCTGCTCGCGCAATTCGGCCACGTTGGGCTGGTTATGGTATTTGGTGAACCGCTTCAGGCCCATCAGCATCATGCGCTGTTCATCGCCGGTCGCGAAGGAAACGATGGCCTCCTTCCCGCGCCGCACCACGATATCCGTAGCCTCGTAGAGGTAGAGCCGCGCCATGGCGATCTGGGCGGCCTGGGCCTCGGGCCCGGACCTGCGCACATTCTTCTCGGTGCGCAGCAGGGCCGATTCGGCCATGTAGATTTCGATCAGGATATCGGCGGCGGCCAGCAAGAGCTGCTGGTGCTGCTCCAGTTCGGTGCCGAAGGTCTGTACTGCTTTGCCGGCGATCATCAGGAAGGTCTTCTTAAGGCGGACGATAAGGTCTTTTTCTTCTGAAAACAATTCAGAGAAATCGGGGGTCTCAAAAGAGGGGATTCCCATGAGTTCCTCGCCCACCGCCATGGCCGGCCCGAGCAGGTCCACATGGCCCTTCATGGCTTTTTTGACCAGCATGCCCACGGTGAGCATGCGGTTGATCTCATTGGTCCCTTCGTAAATCCGTGCGATGCGGGCATCCCTCCAGGCCGATTCCATCGGGGTGTCGGCGCTGAAGCCCATCCCCCCGAAAATCTGTATCCCCTCGTCGGTGGTTTGCTGCACGTCTTCCGACACAGCCACTTTGAGGATGGAGCATTCAATGGCGTATTCCTCCACGCCTTTGAGCTCGGCTTCCGAAGCCGGGTTCCCGGCTGCCTTCCGCAGCTCGATACGCTCTTCGATATTGTGGGCCGCACGGTAGCAGGCCGATTCGCCCACATAGGCGTTGGTGGCCATGGTGGCTAGCTTGGCCTTGATGGCGCCGAAGTTCACGATGGGGGTCTTGAACTGCTGCCGCTCCTTGGCGTAGCGCACGCCCTCGTCGGTGATGCGGCGCTGGGCCTCCAGGCAGGCGGCAGCAAGCTTGATGCGGCCCACGTTCAGGGCATTCATCGCAATCTTGAAGCCGTTGCCCCGCTCTGAGAGCATATTTTCGACCGGCACCTTCGTTTCGTTGAAGAATACCTGGCGGGTAGAAGAGGAATGGATGCCCAGCTTCTTTTCTTCTTCTCCCAGGGAGATGCCGTTTTTCGGGTCGTTCTCCACGATAAAGCCCGTGATGTACTGGTCGTCTTCAATGCGCGCAAAAACGATGAACAGGTTGCAGAAGCCCGCGTTGGAGATCCACATTTTCTGGCCAGAGATCAGGTAGTGCTTCCCGTCTTCTGACAACACGGCTTTGGTCTTGCCCGAGTTGGCGTCTGACCCGGCCCCTGGCTCGGTGAGGCAGTAGGCCCCAAACCATTCGCCCGAAGCCAGTTTGGGCAGGTATTTCTGTTTCTGTGCCTCGGTACCGTAAAGCACGATGGGCAGGGTGCCGATGCCGGTATGGGCGCCAAAGGCCGTGCTGAATGATCCCGTGGCCCCCGAAATATAGTCGCACACCAGCATGGTGTCAACAAAGCCCATGCCCATGCCGCCGTAGGCTTCGGGCACTGCCACGCTGAGCAGCCCGAGTTCCCCGGCTTTTTTCATGCAAGCCTCTGTATAGGCGTAGTCTTTCTTTTCGAAGCGCTCCCAGTGTGCCCAGAGTTCCCGGTCGACAAATTCAATGGTGCTGTCGCGCATCATTTTCTGTTCTTCGGTGAGGTCTTCAAGGGTAAACACGTCTTCGCAGTCGGTTTCCCGCACGAGGAATTGCCCGCCGCGCAACAGTTCTTTTTCTTTGGTTTCAGTACTCATGTCAATCGGTATTTCGGGGTTGATGGATTCAATTTTCGGGTCCGGCGAATCAGGACAGCAGTTCGTAAATGCCGGCTGCACCCTGCCCGGTACCCACGCACATGGTCACCATGCCGTATTTTCCCTGCATCTTGCGAAGCCGCATTTCGTCAAAGAGCTGCACCGAGAGCTTGGCGCCTGTACAGCCCAGCGGGTGGCCCAGGGCAATGGCCCCCCCGTTCACGTTCACGGTATCAGGGTTGAGGCCCGTCTCGCGGATCACCGCCAGCGCCTGAGAGGCGAAGGCCTCGTTCAGTTCGGTCAGGCCGATGTCAGCCAGCTGCAGGCCGGCCTGTTTCAGCGCTTTGGGAATGGCGTAAACAGGGCCGATGCCCATGATGCGCGGTTCCACCCCAACGGCTGCATAGCTGGCCAACCGTGCGATGGGCTCCAGGCCGAGCTCTTTGACCAGTGCCTCGCTCATCACCAGGGCAAAGGCCGCCCCGTCGCTCATCTGGGAAGCGTTCCCGGCCGTGACGCTCCCCCCTGCCGCAAAGACCGGCTTCAGGCGCCCCAGGGCGGCGAGGTTGGTATCGGCCCGCGGTCCTTCATCGGCAGTTACCGTATAAGTTTCGGTCGTCTTTTTTCCATTTTTGACGTAGGTATGCTCCACCGAAATCGGGACGATCTGAGATTCAAATTTCTTTTCCTGCTGGGCCTTCAGGGCCTTTTGGTGAGAGGCCAGGGCAAAGGCGTCCTGGTCTTCGCGCGATACTTTGTACTTCTGGGCCACCGCTTCTGCCGTGAGGCCCATCCCCCAATAGTAGTCTTCATGCCCCGCCTTGGCCAGTTTGTAATCGGGCACCGGCTTGTAGCCCCCCATGGGGATGTAGCTCATGCTTTCGGCTCCCCCTGCAATGATGCAGTCGGCCATCCCGGCCTGTATCTTGGCCGTGGCAATGGCGATGGTCTCCAGGCCGGATGCGCAGTAGCGGTTTACCGTAACCCCGGGCACATCTTCGATGCCCAGGCCCATCAGGGAGATCAGGCGGGCCATGTTCAGGCCCTGTTCGGCCTCGGGCATGGCATTGCCGACAATCACGTCGTCGATGCGCTTCTTGTCGAGCTGGGGCACCTGGGCCATGAGGTAGGCAATGGTTTCGGCGGCCATTTCATCGGGCCTCTTAAAGCGGAGGGTCCCCCGGGGCGCCTTGCCCACGGCTGTGCGGTATGCTTTTACGATATAGGCTGTTTTCATGGTTGTCGTCCCTTTTCCCATTTGCTAATTGTCAAATTCGCTGATTGCCAAATTAATTTCTTAAAGGTTTCCCCACTTTGAGCATATGCTGGATGCGCTCCAGGGTCTTGCGCTCGGTGCACAGGGAGAGGAAGGCTTCCCGTTCCAGCTCCAGCAGGTATTGTTCGCTCACGTAACTCGCTTCGGAGAGGTCGCCCCCAGACATCACGTAGGCCAGCTTGTTGGCGATTTTCTTGTCGTGCTCCGAGATGTAGTTCCCCGCCTGCATGGCGTCGGTCCCCACCAAAAACATGCCCAGGGCCTGCTTGCCCAGCACCTTGATGTCGGTCCGCTCCACCGGCTGGGTGTAACCGGCCTCGGCCAGCATCAGGGCGTAGGCCTTGGCTGTGGCCAGCTGCCGGTCTTTGTTGACCACCACCACATCCTTGCCTTTCTGCAGGATGCCCGTGTCAAAGGCTTCATAGGCCGAAGTAGAGACTTTGGCGGTGGCGATGGTCAGGAAGTTTTCACGCAGCACGTTGATCTCCACGTCGTCTTTGCGGAACAGGTCCGAGGCCCGCAGGGTCATCTCCTTCGAACCCCCTCCCCCGGGGATCACGCCGACCCCGAATTCCACCAGGCCGATATAGGTTTCGGCGGCAGCCACCACCTTGTCGGCGTGCAGGCTCAGCTCACACCCGCCCCCCAGGGTCATGCCGTGGGGCGCGGCGATTACCGGGATGGCCGAGTACCGCATGCGCATCATGGTGTCCTGGAAGTATTTGATGGCCATGGCCAGTTCGTCGTATTCCTGTTCCACAGCCATCATGAAGATCATGCCGATATTGGCCCCTACTGAGAAATTGGCCGCCTGGTTGCCGACCACCAGGCCACGGTAGTCCTTTTCTGCCATGTCAACCGCTTTGTTCAGCCCGGCCAGCACATCGCCCCCGATGGTGTTCATCTTGGAGCGGAATTCCACGTTCAGTATGCCGTCGCCCAGGTCTTCGACCACCACCCCGCTGTTCTTAAATACGGCCCGGGAGGTGCGGATGTTGTCCAGGATGATGAAGGCATCCTGCCCTGGCACCCTGGCGTGCCTGCGCTCAGGGATGTCGTAATAATAGGTGGCCCCGTCCTGCACGGTGTAGAAGGAGGTGGCGCCTGAGGCCTGCAGCTCTGCTACCCAGGGGGCAACGGCCTGCCCGGCTTCCCGGGCCATTTCGATGCCTTTTTCAAGGCCCACGGCGTCCCAGATCTGGAAGGGCCCGTGTTCCCACCCGAAGCCGGCCTTCATGGCGTCGTCTATTTTGTAGAGGGCGTCGGTAATTTCAGGGATGCGGTGCGAGACATAGGCGAACAGGGCCCCGAAGCTCTTCCGGTAAAAGGCGCCGGCCTTGTCGGTCCCGGATACCAGTACCGGGAAGCGGTCGATTACCGCATCGATGGTCTTGGTCTGTTCGAGGGTGGCGAAAGAGGCCCGCTTGTTGGAGCGGTAATCCAGGCGCTCCAGGTCGAGGGTCATAATCTCGCTCGACCCATCGTCTTTGCGTACCTTCTTGTAAAAGCCCTGGCCGGTTTTGCTGCCCAGCCACCCCTTCTCGACCATGGTGCTGATAAAGCCGGGCAGGGAAAAGAGGTCGTGCCGTTCGTCGTCGGGGCAGTTCTCCCCGATGCCGTTGGCCACATGCACCAGGGTATCGAGGCCCACCACGTCTACGGTGCGGAAGGTGGCCGATTTGGGCCTCCCGATCACAGGGCCGGTCAGTTTGTCTACTTCCTCAACGGTCAGGCCCATTTCCTTGACCGCGTGGAAAAGGCTCATGATGCTGAAGATGCCGATGCGGTTGCCGATAAAGGCGGGGGTGTCCTGGGCCACCACCGAGGTTTTCCCGAGGAACTTTTCTCCGTACCCTTCCAGGAATTGCAGCACCTCGGGCAAGGTATCGGGGCCGGGGATCACCTCGAACAGCTTCAGGTAGCGGGGCGGGTTGAAAAAATGCGTCCCGCAGAAATGCCGGCGGAAATCCTCGCTGCGGCCCTCGCTCATGAAGCGGATCGGGATGCCGGAAGTATTGGAGGTGATCAGGGTGCCGGGGCGCCGGTGTTGCTCCAGCTTCTCAAAGACGATTTTCTTGATGTCGAGGCGCTCTACCACCACCTCGATGATCCAGTCGGCCTTGGCTACCTCGGCAATATTGTCTTCGAGGTTGCCGGTGCGGATGCGCTTGGCAAAATCAGGATGGTAAATAGGGGAAGGGCTCGATTTCAGGGCCTTGGCCAGGGAATCATTGACCAGGCGGTTGCGCACCGCGCGGTCTTGCAGGGTTAGCCCTTTGGCCTTCTCGGCCTCGTCGAGTTCCCGGGGCACGATGTCGAGCAAAAGCACCTGCACGCCGATGTTGGCAAAATGGCAGGCGATTCCGCTTCCCATGATCCCGGATCCGATTACGGCTACATGCTTGATGTGTCTGTTCATAGGTCGTTTTTGTTCACGGTCGTATGAGCCCGTTGCCGGCAGCTTCGGGCGATTTGTCGTAGATCTTCTTTTCTGCGATGAGCTGGTTGACAGTGGCGATCACCTCAAAGAAGCCGTCGAGTTGCTCCTGGTTTACCTCACCCCGTATGGCCTCATTGAAACGGAGCACCACCCGCTTGGAGTCTTCCCGTTTTTCCAGGCCAAAGGGGGTAAGGTGGATCAAAACCCCCCGTCCGTCCTGGGGGTTGGGCCGTCGTTCGATAAGGCCCTTTTGTTCCATGCTTTTCAAAATGCGCGAGAGGCTGGTGGCCTCCATGCCCATCTTGGGCCCGAGGGCGGTCGAAGGGGTGCCTGTCTTCGGGTCGATGCTCAGCAGGCAGAAGCCCACCGCCATGGTACTGTCGAAGTTCTTGGCCTCTTCGTTGTACATGCGGGCTACGGCCTGCCAGGTGGCCCTCAGGGCATAATCTATGGTGATTTCCTTCATGGAGGTGCGCTCAGGATTCCAAATATACACAAATTTATTATGCATGCATAATAAATGAGGCTAAAATTTTGGAAGGCGCCAGGGGTCAGGGGTATGGCTCCCTCAGGCAGGCCCTAATTCTGGCCGTAGATCTCCTTGTAAAGGTCGCTGTATTTCTCCCGGATGATTTTGCGGCGCAATTTCATGGTGGGGGTCAGGTGCCCGTCATCAACCGACCAAATATCGGGGGTCAGGCGGAAGTCCTTCACCTTTTCCCATTTGGCAAACTGCCCGTTGGCTTCCTCGATTTCCTGCTGGAAGCGGGCAATCACTTTCGGGTCCTTTACCGCCTGCGCGGGCGTGCCGAGGGTTACCCCATGGCGTTTGGCCCATTCGGCCAGGAATTCAAAATTGGGCTGGATCAGGGCTGCCGGCATCTTTTCGCCTTCGCCCACCACCATGGCCTGCTCAATGAACCGGGATTGCTTCAACCGGTTCTCCAGCAATTGCGGGGCCACGTATTTGCCGCCCGACGTCTTGAACATCTCCTTCTTGCGGTCGGTGATGCGCAAAAAGCCGTCTGCGTCGATCTCCCCGATGTCGCCCGTGTGGAAATACCCGTCGGGGTCGATCACCTGGGCGGTGAGCTCCGGGTCTTTGTAATAGCCGACCATCACGTTCGGGCCTTTGCAGAGGATTTCCCCGTCAGAGGCAATCTTCACTTCCACATCCCGGATGATGCGCCCCACAGACCCGATCTTCCAGCCGCGGTTGCGCTGGTCGTTCACCGAGATGACCGGGGAGGTTTCCGTCAGGCCGTACCCCTCCATGACCGGGATGCCGGCTGCCCCGAAAACACGGGCCAGGCGGGCCTGCAGAGCGGCGCTGCCAGAGACCATGGTTTCCAGGTTGCCCCCGAGGGCTTCCTTCCATTTGCTGAAGATCAGCTTGCGGGCCAGGGACAGGCGGGCTTCGTACCACCAGCCGTTGGCGCCGTATGGCTCGTACCGGAGCCCGAGATTGACCGCCCAGAAGAACAGGGCTTTCTTCACCCCGGTCAGGTCAGCGCCCTTTGCGATGATGCGGTCGTAGACCTTTTCGAGCAGCCTGGGCACTACGGTCATTACCTGTGGGCGCACCTCTTTCAGGTTGTCGCTGATCTTGTCGAGCCCCTCGGCAAAGTAGATGCTGATCCCGCAGTACTGGTAGAGGTACAGGATCATGCGTTCGAAAATGTGGCACACCGGCAGAAAGCTCAGGGAAGATGCCCCGTATTCAAAGGGCACGCGTTCCTTGCTGGCCAGCACGTTAGAGACGATGTTGTGGTGGGTGAGCATCACCCCCTTGGGCTTCCCGGTGGTGCCCGAGGTGTAGATCAGGGTGGC
This sequence comes from uncultured Robiginitalea sp., assembly GCA_964461555.1. Lineage (GTDB taxonomy): Bacteria > Bacteroidota > Bacteroidia > Flavobacteriales > Flavobacteriaceae > Robiginitalea. Next base: position 41,070 of record CAYWZF010000008.1, read on the forward strand.
CAGGTCTTCGGGCTTCACCCGGGCTTTATGGCTTTCCACCTGTTCCTGGTTGGAGGGGTCTGCCCCCAGTTCGAGCAATTCAGACCAGTTCGGGCACCCCTCGATGCGGTCGAAGCTGTAGACCTCCTTCAGGCCCGGTACCTGGCTGCGGATGGCCTGTATCTTTTCCAGCACTTCCGCACACGAAACAAAGCAGTACGCCGACCCGGAATGATTCAGAATATAGGCGTAATCTTCTTCGGAAATGGTCGGGTAGATGGGCACGGTCTGGGCACCCAGCTGCAGGATACCCGTATCCATGATGCTCCATTCGGTCCGGTTGGTCATCGAGATCAGGGCAATCTTGTCGTCGGCCTTCACCCCGAGGCGGAGCAGGCCCCGGCTGATGGCATTGGCCTGGTCGAGGTACTGTTCTGACGAGACGGCCTGCCATTCCCCGTCGTACTTGGTAACCATGGCCTTTTCAAGGTTGTAGGCCTCGAACTGATAATAGGGGAAGTCGAAAAGACGGGTAACGGTTTGCATACAGGGGGTTATGGGTTAGATCGCAAAATAAGAAAAGAGTGCGGGATTTTAAACAAATTTCTCAAACAGGCAGCCGTGTCGTTGCCGATTCCGCAATAAAAACCAGGTAGATCAGGGTAGAGAATTCCGTGTCACCGCTGTCGCAGGTGGGGCAGATTTGGTACCTTTAGCTAAAAATCAGACCATGAAAAATATCCTTTCCTGGGCCTTTGGCCTCGCCCTGCTGCTCACGCTGGGCGCATGCTCCAACGATGATGACGGGCCCGAGACCACCTTTGTCAAACTGGTGATTACAGAGGTCGACATGCCCGCTTCTTTCCAGCTCGGGGAAATTTACAATATCCCCATAACCTATCAGTTGCCAGACGGGTGTACCCGCTTTGAGACCTTCCAGATCGTGACCCTGTCCGACACGGAGCGCGAGATCGTGACCATCGGGGCCCGGAAGGATACCGGGGCCTGCACCGAGGCAATTGTTGAGGAGACCGAGACGCTCCTTTTCCAGGTCCTCTTTAACCAGACGTACACTTTCAAGTTCTGGCAGGGCGACGATGCCAACGGGGATCCGATTTATTTGGAGGTCCAGGTGCCGGTCGTCAACTAAGGCCTTCCCGGTCGTTTATCCCGATTCAGAGGAACTTTGCCAGGTCCATGATGGTGCCCGTATGCAGGCCTTCATGGAAATTGTTGAAAGCCAGGGCGTCTTCGAGTGACTCCAGGTGAAACCCGCGGCTCGTGGTCAGGGGTTTAAAGGAACTGAAAACCCCGGCTTCATAATCTTCGAGCGTCGTTTCGACTGTGGCAAGGAGCAGGGCCCTGAGGGCTTCAAGGTCTTCAGCAGGTACGTCATCTCCCGGTCGCGACCCCGGCTTGTACATTTCGTACAGGGGAACGGGAATCCTCATGTCAAGACCAGAGAGGCGGTACACCAGCGATTGCTGCACCACGATCAGGTGCCCCAGGTTCCAGGCCACATTGTTGCTGAAGCCCTGCGGGATGTGGTTCAATTGGGCGGCAGAATACCTGCCGACCAGGCGGGCGATACTTTCGCGCCCGGTTTTCCAGACAGACAGATTGGGGTTCATACGGGCGTTCAGGTGTTTTTTTCGATCCACTTCCGGGCGTTGACGAAAGCCTGCAGCCAGGGCGAGACCTCGTCTTCCCGGCCCGGCTCATACCACGCCCAGTTCCAGGGGAAGATCGAGCGTTCGATATGGGGCATGGTCACCAGGTGGCGCCCGCTGTCGTCGCACAGCATGGCCGCGTTGTAGTCGCTGCCGTTGGGGTTGGCCGGATAGGCCTCATACCCGTAAGTGGCCACGATGTTGTAGCGCCCGGCCGGGTAGGGGAGGTGGAACTTCCCTTCCCCGTGCGAAATCCAGACGCCCAGGGTGGTACCTTCCAGGTCGCCCAGCATGACCGAATGGTTTTTCCCGACCCGCACCGAGGTAAAGGCGCTTTCGTGCTTGTGGGAATCGTTGTAGGTCATCTTGCCGTGCTCCTCGTGGTCGGGGTGGATGAGCTCCAGTTCCATGAAGAGCTGGCAGCCGTTGCAGATGCCGACCGAGAGGGTATCGGGGCGCGAGAAAAAGCGGTGGAGGGCCTCGTTGGCCTTCTCGTTGTACCGGAATGCCCCGGCCCACCCTTTGGCGCTGCCGAGCACGTCTGAATTGGAGAAGCCGCCCACAGCCCCGATAAAACGGATTTCTTCAAGGGTTTCCCGCCCGCTGATCAGGTCGGTCATATGGACGTCTTTCACGTCAAACCCGGCCAGGTACATGGCGTGGGCCATCTCCCGTTCGGAGTTGCTGCCCTTTTCGCGCAAGATGGCAGCTTTGGGGCGCTTCCCGGCAGGTGCGCTGATTTGGGGGAGCCGGCCTTTGAATTTTTTCGGGAATTCGTACCGGAGGGGCTGGTTTTTGTATTCCCGGTAACGGGTGGCTGCCAGGTCGCCGGCGGTTTGTTGGCGGTCGAGCAGGTACGAGGTCCGGTACCAGGTATCGCGCAGGGCCGAGACGTCGAGGGTCATGCGCTGGCGGTGGTTCAGGATCCGGAGCTCGGCCTTGTCAATAACCTGCCCGATCTTGTGGAACGACAGGCCGGCGGCTTCGAGCTGCTTTTCGATCTTCGCATCGCGGGCCTGGATCACCACCCCTGCGTTCTCGGCAAAGAGCAACTTTACGGTATCGGGTTCTCCAATGGCGCTCAGGTCGAGTTCGGCCCCCAGCCCGGGCACGGAGAAGCAACCCTCCAAGAGGGTGGTGATCAGCCCTCCCGAAGACACGTCGTGGCCTGCCACGAGCTGCCCCTCCTTTATAAGTTCCTGCAAGGCGTCGAAAGCCCTGGCAAAATAGGCCGGGTCAGCGATGTCGGGTACCGAACGCCCCACCCGGCCCAGCACCTGGGCCAGGGAAGAGCCGCCCAGCTGAAAATTCCCGCCCGAGAGATTCAGGTAGTACAGGGGCCCTGCCTTATGCCTGAAGACGGGTTCGACCACTTTGCGCAAATCGGTGCAGTGGGCGGCGGCAGAGATGATGACCGTTCCCGGGGCCAGCACCTCCCGGTCGGGGTATTTCTGCTTCATGGACAGGGAATCCTTCCCGGTCGGGATGTTGATCCCCAGGGCCAGGGCAAATTCCGAAGCGGCCTGCACGGCTTCGTACAGGCGGGCATCCTCGCCCGGGTTGTTGCAGGGCCACATCCAGTTGGCAGAGAGCGACACCGAGCGCAACCCGTCTTTCAGCGGGGCCCATACCAGGTTGGTCAGGGCCTCGGCAATGCTGATGCGGCTGCCGGCGGCCGGGTCGATCAGGGCCGCCACCGGGGCGTGGCCAATCGAGGTGGCCAGGCCTTCCCGCCCCTTGAAATCGAGCGCCATCACCCCGCAGTTGTTCAGGGGCAGTTGCAGGGGCCCGGCGCATTGCTGCTTGGCCACGCGCCCGCCCACGCAGCGGTCGACCTTGTTGGTGAGCCAGTCTTTGCAGGCCACCGCCTCGAGCTGCAGCACCTGTTCCAGGTAGCCATGGAAGCGTTCGACCTGGTAGGCGACCGGCTCATAGCGGAATTCGATCCGGCTGTCGCGCATGATGGTTTTGGGCGAGCTGCCGAACATGTCAGACAGGGCCAGGTCCATGGGTTTGCGTAGGTCTGAGGCGAAGGTGAAGCGGTGGTCGCCGGTCACTTCGCCCACGTCGTAGAGGGGGGCGCGTTCGCGGGCAGCAATGCGCTGCAGCAGGGGCAGGTCTTCCTGGGCCATCACAAGGCCCATCCGCTCCTGCGATTCGTTCCCGATGATTTCCTTGTCAGACAGGGTGGGGTCTCCCACCGGCAGGCGGTCGAGGTTGATATAACCCCCGGTTTCCTCCACCAGTTCCGAAAGGCAGTTCAGGTGCCCGCCCGCCCCATGGTCGTGGATGGAGACGATGGGGTTCCGGTCGCCTTCCACCAGCCCGCGGATGGCGTTGGCGGCCCTTTTCTGCATTTCCGGGTTGGAGCGCTGCACGGCATTCAGCTCGATGGCCGAGCTGAAGGCGCCGGTGTCGGCGCTCGAAACGGCGGCCCCGCCCATCCCGATCCGGTAGTTGTCGCCCCCCATCACCAGAATGCGGTCGCCCTTTTTCGGATGGCCTTTCAGGGCCTGTTCGGCCTTGCCGTACCCGATCCCCCCGGCCAGCATGATCACCTTGTCATAGCCCAGGAAGCGGTTGTTTTCCTGGTGCTCAAAAGTGAGTACCGACCCACTGATCAGCGGTTGGCCAAATTTGTTCCCGAAATCGGAGGCCCCGTTGGAGGCTTTGATCAGGATATCCATGGGTGTCTGGTAGAGCCACTCCCGGGCCGGGAATTGCTCCTCCCAGGGTCGGTCATCGGCCAGGCGCGAATATGCGGTCATGTAAACGGCCGTCCCGGCCAGGGGCAGGGCGCCCTGCCCGCCCGCCAGACGGTCGCGGATCTCGCCCCCCGAGCCGGTGGCGGCGCCGTTGAAGGGCTCCACGGTGGTCGGGAAGTTATGGGTCTCGGCCTTCAGGGACAAAACAGACTCAAAAGGGGTCTCGGCGTAGAAATCGGGCTCGTCGGCCCGGCGGGGGGCAAACTGCACCACCTCGGGCCCTTTGACGAAAGCCACGTTGTCTTTGTAGGCCGAAACGATGTCGTTCGGGTGGGTTTCGGACGTGCGCCTGATGAGCTTGAAAAGCGTATCGGGCATTTCCCGGTTGTCGATGATGAAAGTGCCGTTGAAGATCTTGTGGCGGCAGTGTTCGGAGTTGACCTGGCTGAAGCCGAAGACCTCAGAATCGGTCAGCAGGCGGCCCAGGCGCTGCGAAAGTGCCTGCAGGTAGGCGATCTCTTCCTCGCTCAGGGCCAGGCCTTCTTCCCGGTTGTAGGCTGCTATGTCGCCGATCTCCCGAATCGGGTCAGGCTCGTGCTCGATGTGGAAGAGCCCCTGCCCCAGGCCGGCGTACTTCTGGAACAGCATGGGGTCGTAGTCGGTGTCGCCCTCTTCCACGCGACGGTACGATTCAATCCGGACGACCCCCTCGATGCCCATGTTCTGGGTGATCTCGGTGGCATTGGTGCTCCAGGGGGTCACCATGGCGGCGCGCGGACCCACAAAAAAGGCGTCTACAGACGCCGCCTCGAGTTTCGGTTTGTTGCCAAACAGCCAGGTGAGTTTCCGGATGTCTTCCGGGCTGAGGGGATGCCCTGCTTCCAGGGCGTAAATTTGAGAATTCGGGTCGCCGAAAAAGTGGATCATGAGACCGGCTCGTTAGGGTTTCCAATGAAGCCACAAAGGTATCATTTTATCCGGTACTCCCGCGATCGAATAATTAACAAACCAGGGGGGTGCTGTTGATTACCGGGGCCGTTTTCAGGCCGCCCGCCTCAGGCAGTCCGTTCCATCAGGGCGAGGTAAAATCCGTCGAAACCCGAGACCGATGCGTAAATGGGGTGTTCTTCGAGCAGGCGAAAATCCTTTCCGCCCTCAGAGGCCAGGAAGGCGGCTACCTGTTCGCCGTTTTCCTGGGGCAGAATGGAGCAGGTGGCATAGACCATCTTTCCGCCCGGTTTGAGCAGTTTGCTGTATCGCTGCAACAAATCGGCCTGGGTACGGCAGACCGATTCCACGAATTCGGGCTGCAACTTCCACTTGGCATCCGGGTTGCGCCTCAATACGCCCAGGCCCGTACACGGGGCATCGATGAGCACGCGGTCAGCGCTGCCCTGCATGCGTTTCAGTATCTTGGGGTTGTCTGGCAGGCGGGTCTCGATATTGAAGGCTCCGGCCCGCCGGGCCCGCCGCTTCAGTTCATGCAGCTTGTTGGGGTAGATGTCCATGGCGACAATCTGCCCTTTGTTCTCCATCAGGGCAGCCAGGTGCAGGGTCTTTCCCCCGGCCCCGGCACAACAGTCGATCACGCGCATACCAGGGTCGGCCTGCAGCAGGGGCGCCACCCGTTGCGAAGAGGCGTCCTGCACCTCAAACCACCCCTCTGCAAAGGCCTTGGTGGCAAAGACGTTGGCGCGCTCTGCCAGCTGCAGGGCAGCCGGGTAACCGGGCAGGGGAGAAGCCTTAAAACCTTCGGCCAGGAGCGCTTCAGCCAGGGCAGCAGGCGTTGTCTTCAGGGTATTGGTGCGCAGCACGACCTGGGCGGGTTGGTTCAGGGCGGCCAGTTCGGCTTCCCAGAGCGGGGCCCCCAGGCTTTTCTCGCCCAGGTCATCGAGCCAGTCCGGGATCGATTCCCGCACCTTGCGGATGCCCTTGAGGCTGTCAAAGCGGCCCTTGATGCGCCGGTGCGGGGTGGCCGCGAATTCCTTCCAGGGGGGCAGGGCATGCCCCCTGAGCACGGCCCAAACAGCAAAGATCCGGAAGCCGTCTTCGCGGCTGAAAGGTTCGCGCACCTCAGCGATTTCGGCGTAAAGCCGCTTCCACCGCACAATCTCGTACACGGTTTCGGCCACAAAGGCGCGGTCGCGCTTGCCCCACCGCTTGTCGCTCTTGAGCAGGCGCTCCACTGCCTTGTCGGCGTAGACGCCCTCCTGAAAGATCTGCTGCAGGCCTGTGAGCACTGCCTCCACTAAATTCCGGTGTAACCGCATAGCCCGCAAAGGTAGGCTTTTGAGAAGAATAACAGTATCTTTAGGGAAAATGCTCATCGATGCGCACTTCCCTGTTTTTTTTGTCGCTGCTCCTGCTGGCGTCGTGTTCGCAGGCCCCGAAGCCCACCCCTTTTTCCCAGGTGACTGTGGAAGTATTGCTCGAAGACAGCGTTTCGATCAGGGCCCTTGAAGTTATGCCCGGGAGCGTGGGGTTTGCCGGCAGCGGGGGCCTGTTCGGGACCTATACCCTCTCTGACGGGCGCGTGCGCACCGGGCGGCAGGGGTATGAAGGCTCCTATCCCGAATTCCGGGCGGTGGCCCATACCGCCACGGATTTTTTCATGTTGTCGGCCGGAGACCCTGCCCTGCTTTACAAAACGGGCGATACCGGGCAAATGGAGCTGGTCTACCGTGAAAGCGGCCCGGGTGTCTTTTACGATGCCATGGCTTTTTGGGACAACAACAACGGCCTCGCAGTGGGCGATGCCCGCGACGGCTGCCTGAGCATCCTCCTCACCCGCGACGGGGGCAAAACCTGGTCACGGGTCCCATGCGACCGTTTGCCGCCCGCCCTTCCGGGCGAAGGGGCCTTTGCGGCCAGCAACACCAATATTGCCATCGCCGGCACCCGGGCCTGGGTGGCCACAACCCGGGCCCGTATCTTCCGTACCGATGACCTGGGCAAAAACTGGGAAGTGATACAGACCCCGGTGGCCCACCTCCGGGAGACCCAGGGGATCTACAGTATTGACTTCAGCGATGCGAAAACCGGTTTTGCCATGGGGGGCGATTTCACCCAGCCGGCGGAGAATGCCGGAAACAAGGCCCGCACCGCCGACGGGGGCCAAAGCTGGGAACTCCTGGCCGAAGGCTCCGTGCCGGGGTATAAGAGCTGCGTACAGTTCGTGCCGGGTACGGGAGGGGAAGGCCTGGTGGCCGTCGGGTTTACCGGGATTGCCTACAGTTCTGACGGGGGTGCCAACTGGCGGCACCTATCTGATGAGTCCTTTTACACACTGCGCTTTGCCAGCGACTCGGTGGCCTATGCTGCCGGGAAAAACCGGGTGGCCCGGCTTACCTTCCGCTGAGGGCCCGGCTCAGGGCATGTTGCCGTTGCGCTTGCGGTATTCGCGCAGCAGGCGCTTGCGGAATTCATGCTCGGCCCGGAACAGCTTCAGGGTGTGGGTAGCCGAGAGCGTGGCGGCCAGGTCGGTCTGGAATTTCCGGTCCAGTGCATCTTCGCGTTCTTCCAGTTCCTGGTACCGGTTGAGGATGGCCCGGGCCTCGGATTCACTGTACGGCTGGGAGCCCCCGATCTTGTCGAAGACCTCACGCCGTTTCTGGTCCATGATGCTTTCCCTTTCCGCTTCGTAGGCGTTGTACAACGGCCAGAAAACGGTGGCCTCCTTAGAAGATAGGCTTAGCTGCTCGGTAAAGAAGGCCACTTTGAGGGCCTTGATCTTTTCCTGATTATCTTCCTGCTGGGCCTGCAGGCTCACGCTTCCAAAAAGGAGGAGCGCCAGGATGGTTCCATATAAGGCTTGCTTACTCATTTTCAAGGTAATATTCGTCATAGGCTTCATTTTCCCGGGCCAGGTAGTCCAGGACCTGGGTTTCCATAGGGGCTTCCTCGAGCAGGTCTCCCATGGCCAGGTTTTCGAGCGGAAGCGACTCTGCCAGTTCGTAGGAGCTCAGGTCTTCGTACCGGACCTCCAGGTAGCTTTCGATCTCGGTCTTCGCCAGGTCTCCAAAGGCGGGGGCCTGCGGGTTGCCGGCCGGCCAGAGGCTCAGGGCCAGGGCCACCCCGGCTGCCGCCGCAGCGGTCCATCCGAGGTAGGCGGTCCAAAGGTTCCGGGTGCGCCCGCGGGGGGCCTCCAGCCTTGGCTGCAGGCGTGACCCGAAGGTTTCGAAATAATCGTCGGGCACGCGGAAACCGGCCTCTTTCGGGAGCATTCCCGCTTCAGAAGCCTGCAGGCGCCCGGTCATGCGGGCCTCGAAGTTCTCGAAATACCCGTGTGGCACCTTAAATCCGCCCTGTGCTTTTTTTCCTTGCATCACTGGTTAGACATTTTTTTTCGCCAAAGGTTTAATCACCGGGCCATCAGGTATTGACGGCCTTTAAAAACCCCTCAATTTTTTTTACTGCCAGGTGGTAGGAAGCCTTCAGGGCCCCTACAGAGGTTTCCAGCACTTCCGACATCTGTTCGTAGGTCATCTCCTCGAAATATTTCATATTGAAGACCAGCCGCTGCTTTTCGGGCAGGGTTGCCAGGGCGCGCTGCAGCTGCAACTGGGCCTGGTCGCCGTCAAAATAGGGGTCCGCCTCGAGCCTGGAGACCATTTTCTCCTGCATCCCTTCCTCGCTGAGCCCCTGCATGCGCGAATTCCGCTTCAAAAAGGTCAGGGCCTCGTTGGTGGCAATGCGGTACATCCAGCTGTAGAGTTTGCTCTCCCCCTTGAACTGCCCGATATTCCGGTACACCTTCACAAAAGTGTTCTGAAGCACGTCATCGGCGTCTTCGTGTGCCAGCACCATCCGCCGGATATGCCAGTACAGGCGCTCCTGGTACTGCTCGAGCAGGGTCCGGAAGGCAGCTTCCCTCCGGGCCGGGTCTTGCAGGCCTGCGATCAGTTCTTTTTCGGATGCCATCATGCTTCTACAGGCGTTAGACGGAATTTCTGTGCCAGGGTTTAATCGGGGCGGCGCCTACCCGAGCTGCTGCATCTCCACAAGGCGCCGGTACATGCCCCGGCCCTCCATGAGCTCGCGGTGGGAGCCCTGCTCCACGATTTCGCCCTGGTGCATCACCACAATGGTATCTGCATTCTGGATCGTGCTCAGGCGGTGGGCGATCACCAGGGAGGTGCGGCCCCGCATCATCTTTTCAAGGGCGTCCTGCACCAGGCGCTCACTCTCGGTATCGAGGGCAGACGTCGCCTCGTCCAGAATCATGATCGGGGGGTTCTTCAGTACGGCCCGGGCGATGGAAAGCCGCTGTTTCTGCCCGCCGCTGAGCTTGTTGCCCCCGTCCCCTATGTTGGTGTCATAGCCCTGGGGCAACTGGCTGATGAATTCGTGGGCGTTGGCTACCCGGGCGGCCGCCACGACCTCCACCTCGCTGGCCCCGGGCCTGCCCAGCATAATGTTGTTGCGGACGGTGTCGTTAAAGAGGATGGAATCCTGGGTCACAAGCCCCATCAGGTTGCGCAGCGAGGCCTGGGTGATATCGCGGATGTCTGTCCCGTCGAGGGTGATCCGGCCTTCCCCTACGTCATAAAAGCGGGTCACCAGGCTGGCTATCGTGCTTTTCCCGCTGCCCGACTGCCCCACCAGGGCCACGGTTTTCCCCTTGGGGAGCTCCAGGGTGAAATTCCGCAGCACGGGTTCTTCCCCGTACCGGAAAGAAACCCCTTCCAGGCGCAGGCTTTTGTCAAAACTGTGTTTTTCGCGCCCGTCGGACGGGTCCTGTATGGGCGATTCGGTTTCCAGGATTTCCAGCACGCGCTCGGCCGCCGCATTCCCCTTCTTGACCCCGTAAGAGGCTTTGCTGATCGCCTTGGCGGGGGTCAAAATGTTGTAGGCCAGCCCCATATAGGCAATGAAGGATGAGGCGTCGAGGCTGGCTTCGACCAGCACCATACGCCCCCCGAACCAGAGCAGCACCCCGATGACCAGGATGCCCAGGAACTCCCCCACGGGCGAGGCGAGGTTCTGCCGGTTGAGCAGGCTGTTCGAGAAGCGGAAGAAGCGGTCGGTGGAATTGCGGAAGCGGTCGGCAAAAAGGGATTCGGCATTGAAGGCCTTGATCACCCTGAGCCCGCCCAGGGTCTCTTCCACGATGGAGAGGAAGGCCCCCTGCTCCTGTTGCACCCGGTCAGAGCGCCGCTTCAGCGATTTCCCGATCCGGGAGATCAGAAAGCCCGCCACCGGGATGAAAATAAACACGAATACGGTCAGTTTCACGCTGATGAAGAACATGACCAGTATGGTAAAGAGGATGGTCAGGGGCTCGCGCACGATCAGTTCCAGAATGGAGAGGAAGGAATGCTGTATCTCCAGTACGTCTGAAGTGATGCGCGCAATGACATCCCCTTTCTTCTTTTCTGAATAGTAGGCCAGGGGAAGGGAAACGATCTTCTCGTACAGGGCGTTTCGCAGGTCTTTCAGCACCCCGTTGCGCAGAAACGTGATGAAGTACATGGCCAGGTAGTTGAAGAAGTTTTTCAGCAGGAAGAGCACCAGTACCAGGGAGATCACCAGCACCAGGCCCTGCATTTTGTCGGTGCCGGCCACGGCGCTCACCTGGTAGTACAGGCTGTCTTTCAGGTAGGTTTCCAACCCGCCCATGCCCTGGAATTCGGGTTTTCGGGTGATGGGTTCGGTCTTTTCAAAAAGCACGTCGAGCATGGGGATGAGGGCCGCAAAAGACAGGGCACTGAACAGGGCATACAGGATGTTGAACAGGATGTTCAAAAACCCGTAGCGCCGGTAGGGCCCGGCAAACCGAAGGATTTTTCGGAAGTACTTCATGCCTCCAGCTTGAGTTCGTCCAGGATGCGGTCAATCTTTGCTTCGAGGGCAGCGTGGGCGGCCGGGTATCGGTCAACAGAGTCAAGGGGGGCGTTGACGCTCACGTAGAATTTGATCTTGGGCTCGGTACCGCTGGGCCTGGCGGCTACCCGCGTGCCGTCTTCGGTGGTGTAGATGAGCACGTTCGATTTGGGCAGGTCAATGGGGTGTTCGGCGCCGCTGCGGGGGTCGCGCGAAACCGAGGCCTGGTAGTCGTCGATGCGCACCACCGGCGAGCCGTCGAGCAATTTCAGGGGGTTTTCGCGGAATTCGACCATCATGCGCGCAATTTCAGCGGCCCCGTCCATCCCCTTTTTGGTCAGGGACACCAGGCGCTCCCGGTAACACCCGAAATCGGCATAACACTGCAACAATTCCTGATAAAAACTGCTCCCTGCAGCCTTGGCCGAGGCGGCAATCTCGCAGGCCAACAGGGTAGAGGTTACCGCATCCTTGTCACGTACAAAGTCGCCAACCATAAAACCAAAGCTTTCTTCGCCCCCGCCGATAAAATGCTGGTCGGGGAAATCCACGATCATCTTGGCGATCCACTTGAAGCCGGTCAGGGACACCTTGCATTCCACCCCATAGGCCTGTGCCATGGCTTCCATCATGGGGGTGGAAACGATGGTGGAGGCCACGAATTCGTTTCCGCGGAAGCCTTCCCGTTTGTATTTATCCAGTAAGAAGCGCGTCATCAGTACCATGGTCTGGTTGCCGTTGAGCAGTTCCAGCCGGCCTGCTGCGTTGCGCACTGCAATGCCCAGCCGGTCGCTGTCGGGGTCGGTGCCCACCACCATGTCGGCCCCGATGGCTTCGCCCCGCTCCAGGGCCAGGGCCAGGGCGGCCGGTTCTTCCGGGTTCGGGGAGGCCACGGTCGGGAAACTCCCGTCAGGGATGGCCTGTGCTTCTATGATGTTCACTTTGGAATACCCGGCCCGCCTCAGCACTTCCGGGATGGCGGTGATGGAGGTGCCGTGCAGGGAGGTAAAGACAATGGAGAAATCTTCCCGGCCCCGGGCGCCGATGCTCCCGTTCTTCACTGAGGCCCCGATAAAGGCCTCGTCGACTTCCCGGTCGATCAGCTCGATCAGCGCCGGGTTGGGCTCAAAGCGGATGTCCCGGTAATCGAGGCGGTTGATCTCCTCGATGATCTCCCCGTCTTGGGGGGGCACGATCTGCCCGCCGTCGGTCCAGTATACTTTGTACCCGTTGTATTCAGGCGGGTTGTGTGAGGCGGTGAGCACCACCCCGGCATGGCAGTTCAGGTGGCGGACGGCGAACGACAGCTCGGGGGTGGTTCGCAGCTCTGAGAACAGGAATACCCTGATGCCGTTGGCCGAGAATACCTCGGCCACCGTTTGGGCCAGCGACTGGCTGTTGTGGCGGCAGTCGTAGGCGATCACCACGCGGAGGCCTTCCTTTCCATAGGCCTTCTGCAGGTACCGGCTCAGGCCCTGGGTGCTTTTGCCCAGGGTGTATTTATTGATGCGGTTGGTGCCCACGCCCATCATGCCGCGCATGCCCCCGGTCCCGAATTCCAGGTTTTGGTAAAACCGGTCTTTCAGTTCTTCCGGGTTGTTGGCAATCAGGTCGCGTACTTCGCGCTGTACGCCGGGGTCAAAAAAATCGGAGAGCCACGTCTGGGCGGCTGCCAGTATTGGGTCCATAGAATCGTGCTAAAAATGCTTCCGCTCCGGGCAAAATTACGAAGAATATTCCTTGGGGGCGGGTTCGGTGTTGATTTCCTCGGCAATGGTATACCGGCTTTCCTCCCGGCGCGAACGCACCAGGATTTCACCCAGGAAACCTGCCATGAAGAACTGTATCCCCATGAGCATGGCCGTGAGGGCTATGAAGAACTGGGGCCGTTCGGTAAGCAGGCGGCCGGTGGGGTTCAGAAACAGCTTGTCGATACCCAGGTAGAGTGAAAAACCAAAGCCGATCACGAACATGAGCACCCCCAGGGCCCCGAACAGGTGCATGGGCCGTTTGCCGAATTTGGAGACGAACCAGATGGTGATCAGGTCGAGAAAGCCATTGATAAACCGCTCGGCCCCGAATTTTGTCTTCCCGTACTTGCGGGCCTGGTGGCGCACCACCTGTTCGCCTATGCGGCCAAAGCCGGCATTCTTGGCCAGCACCGGTATGTAGCGGTGCATCTCGCCCGACACCTCGATGGTCCTGACCACTTCGGAGCGGAACGCCTTGAGCCCGCAGTTGAAGTCGTGCAGTCGCACGCCGGAGGTCTTGCGGGCAGCCCAGTTGAACAGCTTGGAAGGCAGGTTTTTCATCAGCAGGGAATCGTACCGTTTTTTCTTCCAGCCCGAAACCAGGTGGTAGCCCTCCTCGGTAATCATGCGCACCATTTCCGGGATTTCCTCCGGGTTGTCTTGCAGGTCGGCGTCCATGGTGATGACGATATCGCCTTCGGCCGCTTTGAAGCCGGCATGCAGCGCCTGCGACTTCCCGAAATTCTTCAGAAACCGGATGCCCCGCACATGGGGGTCGGCTGCCGCCAGGGCCGTTATCACCTCCCAGCTGCGGTCGGTGCTCCCGTCGTCGATAAAGAGGATCTCGTATAAAAAGCGATTGGATTGCATGACCGATACAATCCAATCGTGGAGTTCCTGTAATGATTCCTCTTCGTTGAGCAGGGGAATGACTATGGATAGGCGCATATCTGGGATTCCTGGTCTGCCCCAAAGGTACGACTTTGGGCCTAAATCACCCCTAGGCCGACTTTTTGAAGATCAGCCCGCCCACCAGGCCAATGATCAGCCCGAGCACTACGGAAAAGATCAGCCCGACAGGATAGCTCACCCAGAAGAACTTCATGCTCATTTCCTTGGCTTCGGCGATCTGGTCTGTAGTCATCGTTCCCTGCTCCGCGGCCTCGGCCATTTGCAGGTCTATCATTTTCGAGGCGTATTCAGGGTCGAGTACATTGGTGAGGATGAGGGTGTAAATGATCGAAATAATTCCGGAAATCAGCGCCATCCCGGCGCCCATCTTCACGGCTTCCCCAACTTTCAGGTGGCCGCCGTTGGCCTTTTTGTAGCTGAGGATGCCCCAGAATATGATGGCGATAGCCAAGACAATGCTCACGACAGATATAGCCGGGTTGCGGGTGGCGTGGGCGTCTACGAAGAAAAGCATCAGTTGGAATGCGACAGCGACGGCCCCGAGGAGCAGGCCGAAGTTCAGGGAGTATTTTCCGGTTGAAGGGTTGGTGTTTTCCATGGTTTTTCTTTTGGATTAGATGGATTATTGGTAGCCTGAACAGGCTTTTTGTTTCGGGGAAAGATAAAAAATATCCTTTGAAAAATTGGGGAAAACCTTGGAAGAATTTGAATAATTATGTTTACATTTGCAGCCTGAAATTTTGCAGGATTCAAATTTGAGACGCATGAAAAAGGATATTCACCCCGACAATTACAGACTGGTTGCCTTCAAAGACATGTCGAACGATGACGTCTTCATCACCAAGTCTACGGCAGATACCAGGGAAACCCTCGAAGTGGACGGGGTGGAATACCCGTTGGTGAAGCTCGAGATATCCCGTACCTCCCACCCGTATTACACCGGAAAGGCCAAGCTGGTAGACACCGCCGGGCGTATCGACAAATTCAAGAGCAAGTACCAGAAGTTCGAGAAGAAGTAATTCCTTAAGGGATTTGTATACCGCTAAGAAGCGGCCTCAGCGCGAGGCCGTTTTTTTTTGAGTTTTTCGACCAGTCCTTCTGAAAGGCCGACGAGCCGCACCCCCTGCGTACCCCGCATTTCATACCTTTGCAAAAAAAATCGACCATGCACTGCATCCTCTTTGACGGAGACCGGAGAATGGCCCTGTTGCCCTTTACCTTCACGCGCCCCGTTGGCGATATCCGCATCGGGATCCTGACCATCCGGGAAAAGTGGGAACGGCATCTGCAGGCACCGGTAAGCTTCCTGACCGAAGCCTATCTTTCGGGAAAGTTCCCGTTGGAGGCGGGCTCAGACAACCTGCTCCTGCAGGGGTCGGTTTTGCCCGACCCCGGGCTGGTGGCCGCCGTTGAAAAGCTCCAGTCCGGTCAGGCCCTCTGGGCGGGGGAGCTCTTGCTGGCCTACCGCAGCGGGAAAGCGGTGCCCAACCCCGACCTCTCCTTATTCCGCCGGGTGGAATACCAAGGGAAACCCTTGCAGATCCGCAATACCTGGGATATCTTTTCCATGAACGGGCTGGCCCTGGAGGCCGATTTTGAGCTGGTCACCCGGGGTCGCACCTCGGAGCCCATTTCGGATACAAACCGGTTGATTGCCCCCGAACGCATCTTCGTGGAAGAAGGGGCCAGGGTAGAATACAGCATCCTCAACGCCACTGAAGGCCCGATCTATATCGGCAAGAATGCCGAGGTCATGGAGGGGAATATGATCAGGGGCGGGTTTGCCCTCTGCGACCACGGGGTGGTCAAAATGGGCGCCAAGATCTACGGCCCAACCACGGTGGGCCCTTATGGCAAGGTATGCGGAGAAATCAGCAACACCGTCATTTTCGGGTATTCCAGCAAGGGCCACGACGGTTACCTGGGGAATTCGGTGCTGGGCGAGTGGTGCAACATAGGGGCCGACTCAAACAACTCCAACCTGAAGAACAACTACGCGAAAGTGCGCCTCTGGAATTACGAGACCGAGCGGTTCGAGCCCACCGGCCTGCAGTTCTGCGGGCTGATGATGGGCGACCACAGCAAGACGGCCATCAACACCATGTTCAACACCGGCACCGTGATCGGGGTCAGCTGCAACATCTACACCCCGGGCTTCCCCCGCAATTTTGTGCCCAGCTTCAGCTGGGGCGGCGCCACGGGATTCAGTGCCTACCTGCCCGAGAAGTCGTTCGAGGCGGCCGAAGTGATGATGGCCCGGCGCGGGGTGGCCTTCACCGAAGAAGACGCCCGCATCCTGACGCAGGTATACGAAGACACCCGCAAGTATCGAAAGTATTGAGGGGCGGATGCTCAGGCCTTCGTGGGGAGCGACCGTATATTTTTGGTATCTTTGCCGCCCGAAGGACGCACCGGTTTGACATGGCCAAGAAAGTTGCATACTACACCCTGGGTTGTAAGCTGAACTATTCAGAGACCTCCACCATTGCCAGAGACCTCGAGCAGCAGGGCTTTGAAAAGGTGCCGTTCGACCAGCCGGCAGACCTTTATGTGATCAACACCTGTTCGGTGACCGACAACGCCGACCGCAAATGCAGGCAGGTGGTGCGCCAGGCGCAGCGGAGCAACCCCGACGGCTTTGTAGCCGTGGTGGGCTGCTACGCCCAGCTGCAGCCTGAGGAGATCGCCTCCATTCCCGGGGTAGACCTCGTGCTGGGGGCCACCGAGAAATTCCGGCTGACCGATTACCTCGACAACCTCCAGAAGAACGCGTTCGGAGAAGTACACTCCTGCGAGATCGGGCAGGCCGACTTCTATGTGGGCAGCTACGCCATAGGCGATCGCACCCGGGCCTTTCTGAAGGTGCAGGACGGGTGCGATTACAAGTGCACTTATTGCACCATTCCCCTGGCGCGGGGCATTTCACGCAGCGATACCCTCGAAAACGTGCTGCGCAATGCGCGCGAAATCGCCGCCCAGGGCATTCGCGAAATCGTGCTCACCGGGGTGAATATAGGGGATTACGGCAAAGGCGAATTTGGGAACAAGAAACACGAACACACCTTCCTTGAGCTGGTCAGGGCCCTTGATGAGGTGCCAGGCATTGCCCGGTATCGCATCTCTTCCATCGAGCCCAACCTGCTGCGCAACGAGATCATCGATTACGTGGCAGGCAGCCGCCGGTTTGTGCCCCACTTCCACATCCCCCTGCAGAGCGGGAGCAATGACATCCTCAAACAGATGCGCCGCCGCTACCTGCGCGAGCTGTACGCCGAGCGAGTGGCCCGCATCCGCCAGGTGATGCCGCACGCCTGCATCGGGGTAGACGTCATCGTCGGCTTCCCGGGCGAAACCGAGGCCCATTTTATGGAAACCTATGAGTTTCTCCATGGCCTCGACATCTCCTACCTGCATGTCTTCACCTATTCGGAGCGCCCCGATACCCCGGCTGCCGGGATGGATGGGGTGGTGCCTGCCCAGGAGCGGAACCGGCGCAGCAAGATGCTGCGCAGCCTGTCTGAGAAAAAGCGGCGCGCCTTTTACCGGGGCCAGCTGGGCCGCAGCTGCACCGTGCTGTTTGAGGGCGAAAACAAAAAGGGGTACATCCATGGCTTCACGGAGAATTACGTCAAGGTGAAGGCGCCCTGGGACCCGGCCCTGGTGGGCACCGTGCAACAGGTGCGCCTCCGTGCCATCGACGCCGACGGGTTGGTCCGATTTGAGCCCGATACGGCCGGGGTGCCGGCATAAAAAATCCCGACGCTCAGGTCGGGATGGCATTCCGCCTTTGGCGGATTCCTGTATTTTCTAAAGCCTCAGATCCGGATACCCACCGGGAGCATTTCCTTGTACTGGCGGTTTTTGCGGAGGAAGCCGGCGATCTGCGGGCTGGTTGGCACGACGCGGAGGTTTTGCTCCTGGATGTGGTGCAGCACGGCCTTGATGAATTCTTCCCGGAATCCGTCCCGGCCGATGGCATCGGGGATTACCAGTTTGGTCAGGAAGATCTTGCGCTCCTGGGATGAGTACTCGATCTTGGCCAGATGCCCGTCTACCCGCACCTCAAATTGACGCAGGAAGCTATTGTCCTTGATTGCCAGTTCGTCCATATGTCTTGCTTTAGTTTGTTTTGTGCTGAAAAAATCACGAACTATGAGAGCCCGTTGGCAGTCTGTTTTGATGCGCCGGATCCGGGAATCGGGAAAAAAACAGACAGGGGGACTAAATTAGTGAAAATTTTGCTAAAATCCTAAAAGTAAGCACGTTTTGAAGGGCACTTCCAGGGAGCGGATTCCGGTCTATTTTGTGCCTGGCCTGGCGGCCAGCCCGGAAATCTTTGAGCATATCCGCCTGCCCGAAGACCGTTTTGAGTGCCGGAACCTGGAATGGTTCGTTCCCGATCCGGCCATGACCCTGCGGGAGTACGCCGCCCAAATGGCCCGGCAGGTGGCCCACCCGTCTCCCGTGCTGATCGGCGTTTCTTTCGGGGGCATGCTCGTGCAGGAAATGGCAGAGATCCTGAACCCTGCCCGGGTCATTATCATTTCCAGCATCAAATGCAACCGGGAAATGCCGCGCCGCCTGCTGGTGGCCCGCTATACCAAACTCCATAAATTGCTCCCCACCCGCCTGGTGAACAATGTGGATGTTTTGGCCCGCTATGCCTTCGGCGACCCGGTCAGCAAACGGCTCCGCTTGTACGACCGCTACCTGGGCATGCGCGATATCACCTACCTTGACTGGGCCATTGACCGCATCGTGAACTGGGAGCGGGAAGAGCCCCTGCCCGGGCTGGTCCACATCCACGGCGACCAGGATGCGGTGTTCCCCTTCGCCTATATCGGGCCCTGTATTACCGTTCCCGGGGGCACCCACACCATGATCATTCACCGGCACAGATGGTTCAATGAACGGTTACCTGCAATTATTTTGCAGAGTCGCAGTTCTATTTAATACCTTTGATCTTACAACCCTAAATGCTTCGTTATGCGCTTTTTAAAAAACAGCCTGATGGCCATCGGCCTTTTGAGTGTGTTGAGTACCCTTGTTTTTGCCGTGCAGCAGGGCATGGGCCCCACCGGGGAAACGGCGCCCTCAGGCCCGGCAGCAGGCGGCGGTGAAGACACCCGCGTGAGCCCTGCCTACCAGATCTCGGCGATCGATATCCCGGATGACCTGGTCTTTGCGGGGGAGGAGGTCCCGCAGGATGACCCTGAGATTATGGAGCGCATCGACCGGGAATTCCTGGTCAATACCTATTGGCAGTCCAATGCCCTGCTGCTGATGAAGCGGGCGCATAAATATTTTCCGGTTATCGAACCCATCCTGGCCAAGAATGGAGTCCCCGACGATTTCAAGTACCTGGCCGTGGCCGAAAGCGGTTTGCAGAATGTGGTTTCTTCTGCCGGGGCTGCCGGCTTCTGGCAGATTCTGAAAACGACCGGAAGGGAATTGGGGCTCGAGGTCAATGAAAACGTGGATGAACGCTATCACCTCGAAAAGGCCACCGAAGCGGCCTGCAAGTACCTGAAGCGCTACAAAGAGAAGTACGGCAGCTGGACCATGTCTGCCGCGACCTACAACACGGGCACCGGCTCTATCGATAAATACATGAACATCCAGAAAGTGGGCGACTATTACGACCTTCTGCTGGGTGAGGAAACCGGCCGCTATGTGTTTCGCATCCTGGCCATCAAGGAGATCTTGTCGCACCCTGACAAGTACGGGTATGTCGTTGAGAAAGAAGACCTGTACAACAACGTGCCCACCTTCCAGGTCGAGGTTGACACCCCCGTGGCCAATTTTGCCGACTTTGCCCGGCAGTACGAGATCAACTACAAGATCCTCAAGCGGCATAACCCCTGGCTGCGGGAGCCTCATTTGAACAACGCCTCGGGCAAGAAATACCAGATCGCCATCCCGATGAAGGGGTATTACAAGACGGGCCCCTGAAGACAGAGGCACTTGACCGAGTGCATGGAGCCTGCAGGCCCGGGGGGTATCTTGTTCCCGGGGGTTAGGGGGATTTCCCCTTAATCCCTGCGCCCGTTTCCTTAGGCCAGCCGGCTATCCGTGATTGCGAAAATCTACTATCCATTGACCAATCGGCAACTGCAAACTGCCACGGCCCACTGCCAACCCTATGATGGGTGATTGCAGGGCCTGGAAGTACCTTGAAGTCGGGCGGGGGA
>CAYWZF010000009.1:0-23647 GCA_964461555.1 uncultured Robiginitalea sp.
GGGAACGAGACCCTGCTGCGGATCCCCGTGGAGGGTCGGGCCCAGGCCGCCCTGGTGCGGCGCGAAGAGGCCGTTACCCCCTACTTCGTACGGGCCGACAAACCCGCCAGCTTTGAACTGGGGAAGGCCAACGCCTATTTCCCCGCCGGGTGCCTATACGAGAACGCCTATCTCGACCTGGGCTTTCAGGGCGATACGGTTCGGGTGCACCAACCCACCCTTCCGCTGCACCGGAATTACACCCTGAGCTTTGACGTTTCACACATCCCCGAGGCGGAGCGCGGCCAGCTCTTCATCGCACGCCTAGGTGCCCGCAACCGGCCGGAGTACTATAACACCTACAAGCGGGCCAGCACCTTCAGCATCCGCACCCGCGACCTGGGGAGCTACACCCTGGTGCGCGACACCGTACCCCCGGTCATAAGGCCCAAGAATTTCAAGCCCCGGCAGTGGCTGACCAACTACCGATACCTGAGCCTCGACATCGCCGACAACCTGAGCGGCATTGCCGAGTACTCCGCCACACTCAACGGGGAGTGGATTCTTATGGAATACGAACCCAAGACCCGTACGCTGACCTACAATTTCGACGATCGCATCGGCGATGCCATCCAATGCGAACTCGAGGTGGTGGTCAGCGACAACGCAGGCAATACCAGCCGGTACACGGCTACCGTGTTCAGGCGGTGAGCCCTTTTCATGCGGGCTTCGGCCGGCGGGAAATTTTCCGTATTTTTGCGGCACTGTTTCAGGGCCCTCTCGCGGGATGCCCCACAGCGATAACCCGGCCAAACTCATTTAAGCACCCGATTGGAAAAATGAAGAAGTTCCTGTTTTTGGCATGCCTCCTTGTCTGGGGTTGGGCCGGCGCACAGAAAAATATCTACCTCAGCACGCATTTTGACCAGCTGAGCAAAGACCACAAAGTGCTGGCGATCATCCCCTTCTTTACCCACCTTGACCTGGAAGACCCGCACAGTGCAGACGAATTGAAGCGACTCGAGGAAAAAGAGGGGTACGCCGTGCAGGATGCCCTGGAAACCTATTTCGGGCGCGGCAGGAAACGGAAGAAATTCACGGTTTCGTTCCAGAACAGCAAAGACACCAACGCCCTGCTGGCCCAAAACGACATCACCTACGCGAACATCGACCGCTACACGATCCGCGACCTGTCCGAAATACTACAGGTCGACGGGATCATCAGCGGCAATCTCGACATCAATGTACTGTTGTCTGACGGGGTGCCCTCCGAAATCAGCTTTTTCGACTATTTTCTTGGGGAAGCCGATTACGGACGCATCGGCATCAAGGTCAGCGACGGGGCGACCGGCAAGCTCCTCTGGAAATATGAGCAGGAAATCAGCCGCAAGTCGGGCAAGAACACCGACGACCTGATCGACAGGATGATGAAAACTGCCGCCCGGAAATTCCCCTACGACAAGGAAAGCGGGAACTAAAGCCGGCGCCTAATTGGCCCGGGTAAACTCCTGCAACACGGCTACCGTATAATCGAGTTCTTCCCGCGTATTGTAATGCGAAAAGGAAAATCGCAGGGAGGGCTGCCTGCGCTGGGGCTCATCGAGGATCTCGTTGAGCACGTGCGAGCCCGAATCGCTTCCTGACTGGCAGGCGCTTCCCTTGGAGCAGGCGATGCCCTTCAGGTCGAGGTGGAAGAGCAGCAGCTGGCCCTGGGCTTCGCTCAGGGGCAGGCGCACATTCACCAGGGTATAGGTGCTGCGCCGGGCATCGGCCGAAAGGCCGTTGAAGGCCACCCCGGGGATGGCTTCCCGCAAGCGGCTTATAAAGTAATCTTTCAGCCCCTGCACGTAGGCACGCTCCGATTCCAGGTTCTCGTAGGCCGCTTTGAAGGCTGTCTCCAGCCCCACGATATTGTGGTAGGGCTCGGTACCCGCCCTGAAGCCGCGCTCCTGGGCACCCCCTACGATCAGGGGGCCAAGGCCCGTATTCCGGCGGATGTAGGCAAACCCTATACCCTTGGGCCCGTGGAACTTGTGGGCCGCAGCCGTGGCAAAGTCCACGGGGGTCTGCTGCAGATCGAGGGGGTAATGCCCCACTGATTGCACCGTATCGGAGTGCAGCAGGGCACCGGCTTCCCGGCAAAGGGCCCCCACCGCCTCCAGATCGAGCAGGTTGCCTATTTCGTTGTTCACGTGCATCAGGCTGACGAGCTTTTTGGAATCGTCTTCTCGCAGCAGGCCTTCCAGCGCCTGCAGGTCGGGGTTGCCATCGGCGTCGAGGGGTACAAAAGCCAGGCGGATGCCCGCTTCCCGCTCCAGGGCCTCGGCCGTATGGAGCACCGCATGGTGTTCGATGCGGGTGGTGATCAGGGTTTTCACGCCCAAATCGCGCACCGCGCCCCGAAGGATCATGTTGTCGGCTTCGGTGCCGCCCGACGTGAAAATGATTTCCCCGGGCCGTACCCCCAGGCCCGTGGCGATGGTCTTGCGTGCCTGTTCCACGCCGGTTTTGGCCGTGCGCCCGAAGGCATGGGTAGAAGACGGGTTGCCGAAACAACTGGCCAGGGCCTGCTGCATGTCGCGCACTACTTCGTCGCGCAGGGGCGTGGTGGCCGCATTATCGAGATAAACTGGATGCATGTGTACGTACCTTGGTTAGGCCGGGCAAAGGTACCCATTCTCCATAAAATCACCTAAAATTAGCCCGCTTACCTTGGGGATTTCCAAGGCCGATCCAGTATATTTGGCCCTATGAAGGAACGAATTGCCATTTTCCTGCTGCTGGCAACGGCAGCCTGCTCGAGCGGTGACCTGCAGATCGAGACGATCGACTTCGAAGCAGCCTCTGTACAGTACTGCGGAACGGTGACCACCGACACCCGGGTATTCTTCAAGCTGAACGACCGGGACGCCCTCATCCTGCAGCTCGCCTCAGGGCTGCTGCGCAACGAGCCTTCAGACGGGGCCATCCAAAGCACCATTCCGGGGGCCTCTCAACTGACCTACCGCATCTTCAACGGGGATGTCGACAGCGGGTATTTCTGCGACGCAATCCCGCCGGCCGAACCCGGGGTGCTGGAAGACCTCCTGGCCGAGGCGGGAACGGTGCGGATCGTCACCGTGCAAAGCGCCACCGACACGACCAAGTTCGAGCACACCATCACCCTGCAGGGGGTTTCCTTCGTCAACTCCAAAGGGGAACGCCTGACAAACCTCTCGGTGGAAGACTTTGGCACCGTGACCACTTCGTCGAACTAAAGGGTATTTCAGAAGGATTCCTGGGGGATGTATACCTCGGTGGCCCCCAAACCATAGGCCGCGTAATCGGCATCGTGGTACCTCAGGCCTTCGTATCGCCTCAGCAGGGTGTGCAGCTCTTCCCTGAGCACCCCTTCCCCTACCCCGTGAATGAACACCAGGCGCTGAATGCGCTTCCTGAGGGCGAATTCGAGTTGCCTGCGGGCCGTTTCTACCTGCAGGTCGAGGATTTCGTGCGTCTCGAGCCTGGCGGGGTCGGGTACCAGCTTCTCGATGTGCAGGTCGACCTCCATGGCGGGCCCGAAGCGTTCTTTCTTCCCCTTTTTGCGCGATGGGGCGGGGCGGCCGCCTGCTTCCTTGGCCGCTGCCACCCCGGGAGGAACCGTGAATCCGGGTTTTTCAGGGATGCGAACCAGGGCATCGGGGGCGACTTCCAACTCAAACCCGTCGTCGGTGCGCAGGCATACCATGCCCCCCCTGAAACCCACCACCCGGCCTTCGAGGGCATCGTCGAGTTCCTGTACCCGGTCTCCCGGCTTGAATTTACGGTTCATCTTCTTTGTTATGGGAGTCCGGTTCTTCCGCAGCGGTCCGGCGCGAGAGCCCGTACAGGCCAAACATGAGCAGGGTGAATCCGGCGGCCAGGCCCAGCTCCTTCCCCACAAGGCCGGGCCCCAGAAAAAGGGCCAAAGCCCCGGCCAAAACAGACGCGAAATAAATCGGTGCTTTTATTTTCATTGCCCAAAAATAATAGTATTTTTCCTGACAGGAATCTGCAGCCATGGCCCATTTTCACCCCTTAGCGATCGAAATATCCGAAGCAGACATGCTGCCCTGCCTCAGCAAGCAGCTCCTGGGCCTGGAGTGCCCCGGCTGCGGCCTGCAGCGCTCCGTGGCCCTGTTGCTCAACGGGCAGGTGGCGGAATCGTTCCTGATGTACCCGGGCCTGTACCCCATGATGCTGCTCTTCGCCTTCGCCGCCGTGGACCGTTTCGCCGGCTTCCGGCAGGGGCCCCGCATCACCAGCGCCCTCGGGTTGCTCACCGTGGGTGCCATTCTGGTAAATTTCATGCTCAAAATAATCAACTAAAAACCATACGATGGAACAACAAAAACTACCCAATGTAACCCTGGCGATCGTCCTGGCCATTTTCGGATATGTCTGCTGCTGTATCTGGGGGCTTCCGGCCGTCATACTGGGCCTCATCGGCTTGCTGCTGCTCCGGTCAGACCTGCGCAAATACGAGGCAAACCCCGAGCTCTACTCCAACTTCGGACAGTGGAAGACAGCCCGCATCCTCTGCATCATTTCCATTGTGATAGGGGCCGTCTACCTGCTGGTAGCCCTGTACCAGATCTACTCCATGGGCGGATGGGAAGCCTACCTGGAAAAGACCAAGGAACTGATGGAACAGTGGGGCATCGAAGAATAAGCCAGAAAACAAACCGCCTGTTATGAGCCAGGAACCTTTGCCCGGGGCCAGCACGGCCATGACCATGGGGATCCTATCCGTGGTCGGGGCCCTGGTCTGTTGCGGACCCTTCGCCGCGATTTTCAGCATCATCGGCCTGACGAACGCCCGGAAGGCCGAGGACCTTTACCGCCAGGCCCCGGAACGGTATTCGGGATATGAGAATATCAAAACCGCCCGGGTGCTGTCCTATATCGGCCTGGGCCTCTCCCTGGTCATGCTGGTGTTTGCCATCCTCTATTTCGGCTTTATCGTGGCCCTCATAACCACGGGCGAATTCAGGCATTAACCGGTTTTTCAACCAACAAAAAACCCCGGTTTTCCGGGGTTTTTTCATTCTTAAATCGGGGTCAGTTCGCCACTTCGCTCATGAATTTGAGGCGGTAGAGCCGGAGTTCCTCGTCTTCGTACTCCCCATCGAATTCCCTGAGGGCCACCTCGATGTTGTCGGTGTCGGCCTCCAGGAAATAATCGTGGATTTCCTCCTGCTGGTCCTCGTCGAGGATCTCGTCGATATAATAGCCCAGGTCGAGCCTGGTGCCGCTGAAGACAATCTGTTCCATCTCCTTGACCAGTTCTGACAGCTCCAGGCCCTTGGCGGCGGCGATGTCGTCGAGGGGCAGCTTGCGGTCCACATTCTGGATGATGTAGAGCTTCAGGGCAGAATTGGCGCCGGTGCTCTTGACCACCAGGTCGTCGGGCCTCACAATGTCGTTCTCTTCCACGTAGCGGGCAATGAGCTCCAGAAAGGGTTTGCCGTATTTGCGGGCCTTCCCCTCCCCAACGCCGTGCACGTTGACCAGCTCATCCTGGGTAATCGGGTATTTCAGGGCCATATCCTGCAGGGATGGGTCCTGGAAGATCACATACGGGGGCACGCCGAGCTTGTGCGCCTGGCTCCGCCTCAGGTCCTTCAGCATTTTAAGCAGGGTATCGTCGGTAGTGCCTCCCCTGGCGCGGGCCCCCATCGCGGCTCCGGCTTCAGGCTCCTCGGCATAGACGTGGTCTTTGGTCATCATGAAAGAGGTGGGCGCTTCCAGAAAGGCCTTCCCGGCCCGGGTTACGTGCAAAATGCCGTATTGCTCGATCTCCTTGTGGAGCAGGCCGGCCACCAGGGCCTGGCGGATCAGGGCCATCCAGTAATGCTTGTCCTTGTCTGCGCCAATGCCGAAGACTTCCTTCTCCTCGGTCTTGTGGGCTGCGATCAGGGCATTGGTGGCCCCGACCAGGGTCCTGACGATTTCCTTGGCCTTGAACTTCTCGCTGGTGCCCAGGATTACCCGTATCAGTTTCACCAGCTCTTGCTGCGCCTCTTCTTTTTCTTTGGGGTCGCGCACGTTGTCGTCCATATCTGCCCCTTCCCCGTTTACCTCGTCGAATTCCTCCCCGAAATAATGCAGGATGAACTTGCGCCGCGACATGGAAGTCTCGGCATAGGCCACGATCTCCTGCAGCAGGGCATTGCCGATCTCCTGTTCTGCCACCGGCTTGCCGGCCATGAATTTTTCGAGTTTCTCGACGTCCTTATAGGAATAGAACGCCAGGCAGTGGCCTTCGCCCCCATCCCTGCCCGCACGGCCGGTCTCCTGGTAATAGCTTTCGATGCTCTTGGGGATGTCGTGGTGGATCACATAGCGTACATCGGGCTTGTCAATCCCCATCCCGAAGGCAATGGTGGCCACTACCACGTCCACTTCCTCCATGAGGAACATGTCCTGATATTTGGAACGGGTCTTGGCGTCGAAGCCGGCGTGGTAGGGCACGGCGCTGATGCCGTTTACCTGCAGCACCTGGGCCAGCTCTTCCACGCGCTTGCGGCTAAGGCAATAAATAATGCCTGACTTGCCGGCGTTCTTTTTCACGAAGCGGATGATGTCGGCATCGACGTTTTTGGTCTTGGGGCGTACCTCGTAAAACAGGTTCGGGCGGTTGAAAGAGGCTTTGAAAACATTCGCATTCGGGATGCTCAGGTTTTTCAGGATGTCTTCCTGCACCTTGGGGGTGGCCGTCGCGGTAAGGGCAATGATGGGGATGTTGCTGCCCAGGCGGTTGATGATGGCCCGCAGGTTGCGGTATTCGGGGCGGAAGTCATGCCCCCATTCCGAGATGCAGTGGGCTTCATCCACCGCCACGAAGGAGAGGGGCACCCCCTGAAGGAATTCGACGTATTCGCCTTTGGTGAGCGATTCCGGGGCCACGTAGAGCAATTTGGTCACCCCATCGCTGATATCGTCCATGACCCGTTTGACCTCCCCTTTGGTCAGGGAAGAATTGAGCACGTGGGCCACCCCTTCGCTGTCGGACACCCCGCGCAGGGCATCGACCTGGTTTTTCATCAGGGCAATCAGGGGAGAAACCACGATGGCGGTACCGTCCTTGATCAGGGCGGGCAATTGGTAGCAGAGCGACTTTCCGCCCCCGGTAGGCATAATCACGAAGGTGTCTTCTCCCTTCACGATGCTTTTGATCACGCCTTCCTGCAGGCCTTTGAACTGGGAAAATCCGAAATATTTCTTGAGGGATGCTCTTAGATCAATATCATTCAATATCATTGCTTCAATTAAGTTTACAAACTTCCTGGCCGGCCCCCGGGGCCGGCCTCAATCATCCTGAAATCATCCAAATTTTTTAGTGGTTTTGTAAAACAAAAAATATGCCGGAAGCGAAATGCAATTAGATTGGGAACGTTTCGAATAAGTTTGTGTAATTTTGTTTTCTTAAAGATAGCACATTCTTTTAGATAAAATCTTTTTTTTAAGCACATTTTAAGGAATGTGACTCGCATCAAATAATTGTTGCAACACCTTGAAGGACAGTAAGGCTATACTCGAGATAGCACGCAAAACCATCGCCTCTGAAAGCGATGCCATCCACCATCTCCAGGAACTGCTCACCGACGACTTTGCCCGGGCCGTGACCCGTATTCTTGAGTCTGAGGGAAGGGTCGTGGTTAGCGGGATCGGGAAGAGTGCCATCATCGCCTCAAAAATCGTCGCCACCCTGAATTCGACCGGTACGCCCGCCATCTTCATGCACGCGGCCGACGCCATCCACGGCGACCTGGGGACCATCCAGAAAAACGATGTGGTGATCTGCATCTCCAAAAGCGGGAATACGCCCGAGATCAAGATGCTCGTGCCCCTCATCAAGCAGGGGGGCAACCTGCTGATCGGCATTACGGGCCACCCCGAATCGTACCTGGGCGAACAGGCCGATTATGTGCTCAATACTTTTGTTGCCAAGGAGGCCTGCCCGAACAACCTGGCCCCGACTACCAGCACCACCGCCCAGTTGGTCATGGGCGATGCCCTGGCCATCTGCCTGCTCGAGCTGCGCGGGTTCAGCAGCCGTGATTTTGCCCGTTACCACCCGGGGGGCACCCTGGGCAAAAAGCTTTACCTGCGGGTGGCTGACATTGTGTCGCAGAACATGGTGCCCCGGGTTTCAGAAGATACCCCGGTGAAAGACGCCATCGTGGAGATCTCTGAAAAGATGCTGGGGGTCACGGCCGTGATGGACGGGGATCGGATCGCCGGGATCATAACCGATGGCGACATTCGGCGCATGCTGAACAAATACGACAATATCAGGGCGCTCAAAGCCCGCGATATCATGACGCGCAACCCCAAGACCATCGATTGCGAGGTACTTGCGGTCAAGGCCCTGAAACAGATGCAGGACAATGACATCTCCCAGCTGCTGGCGACCGAGGGCGATCGCTATGTGGGTGTGGTGCATATCCATAACCTGATGAAAGAAGGCATACTCTGATGGCGAAAACCCGAAAAGACCCCAACGAAATGTCCTTCCTGGACCACCTGGAAGAATTGCGGTGGCATCTGATCCGCTCTACCATGGCCGTGGTGATCATTGCCGTGGGGGCCTTCCTGATGCGGAGCTTCATTTTCGACACGGTGATTTTCGGACCGTCCAAAATGACCTTTCCGACCTACCGGCTCTTCTGCGACATAGCCACTTATATCGGCATTGACTCGGCTTTTTGTGCCGATTCCCTCCCGTTCACCATCCAGAGCCGCACCATGTCGGGGCAATTTTCAGCCCATATCTGGACCTCTATCTGGGCGGGGTTTATCATCGGCTTTCCCTACATCCTGTACGAGCTCTGGAAGTTCATCAGCCCGGGGCTCTATGAAAAGGAGCGGAAACACTCCCGCGGCTTCATCACGGTGGCTTCATTCCTCTTTTTCATGGGGGTGCTTTTCGGTTACTATGTGGTAGCCCCCCTCTCCATCAACTTCCTGGGCACCTACCAGGTGAGCGATGTGGTGCAGAACCAGTTTGACCTGAGCTCCTACATTTCCACGGTACGGGCCGCGGTGATCGCCTGCGGCCTCATGTTCGAACTGCCCATCATCATCTATTTCCTGACCAAGGTAGGGCTGGTAACCCCTGATTTCCTCAGGAAGTACCGGAAGATGGCCCTGGTGATCGTGCTGATCGTCTCGGCCGTGATCACCCCTCCCGACGTGGCCAGCCAGATCATCGTGGCCGTGCCGGTGCTTTTCCTCTATCAGGTCAGTATCTACATCTCTTCCATCGTGCTGAAACGGGAAGCCAAAGCCAAGAAAAATGCCGAATCAAGTTGATGAATTCAACGCCTACCGCGAGCGGATGAATGAAAAGCTGCTGCAAAGCGACAGCAAGCTGATCAAGCGGATCTTCAACCTCGACACCAACGCCTATGCCCCGGGCGCCCTCGATGTCAGGACCAAGGAACTCCTCGGGCTGGTGGCCTCGGCCGTGCTGCGGTGCGACGACTGCGTGCGCTACCACCTGCAAACCCTCCACCGCCTGGGCGCGAGCCGCGAAGAAGTAACCGAAACCCTGGGGATTGCCACCCTGGTGGGCGGCACCATCGTGATCCCCCACCTGAGGCGGGCCTACGAATTCTGGGAGGCCCTGGAGCAGCAGGGTTAAAAAAATCTGAATTCGCTTGAGCCCACCGGGCAAAAGCAGTAAGTTTGGCCGCAGTACCATGAAGCTCAGAGCCGAAAACATCATGAAATCCTACCGGGGGCGCCAGGTAGTCAAGGGGATCTCCCTGGAAGTGAACCAGGGCGAGATCGTCGGGCTGCTGGGGCCGAACGGGGCCGGCAAGACCACCTCCTTCTACATGATCGTGGGGCTGATCAAGCCCAATGGCGGACAGATCTTCCTCGACAAGACTGAGATCACCCGCTTCCCGATGTACAAGCGGGCCCAGCACGGCATCGGCTATCTCGCCCAGGAGGCTTCCGTATTCCGCAAGCTGAGCGTGGAAAAGAATATCCTGAGCGTGCTCCAGCTCACCAACCTAAGCAAAAAGGAGCAGCACATGCGCATGGAGAGCCTGCTCGAGGAATTCGGGATCGGCCACATCCGCAAAAACCGGGGCGACCTGCTATCGGGCGGGGAGCGCCGGCGGACCGAGATTGCCCGGGCCCTGGCCACCGACCCGAAATTCATTTTGCTCGACGAGCCCTTTGCCGGGGTTGACCCGGTGGCGGTGGAAGACATCCAGCGCATTGTGGCCCAGCTTAAAAACCGCAACATCGGCATTCTGATCACCGACCACAACGTGCAGGAAACCCTGGCCATCACCGAGCGGTCGTACCTGATGTTCGAAGGGGGCATCCTCAAGTCGGGCATCCCTGAAGACCTGGCTGAAGACGAGATGGTGCGCAAGGTGTACCTGGGCCAGAACTTCGAATTGCGCAAAAAGAAGCTTACCTTCTGAGAAAGGCCGCTCAGGCCTTCTTCGGGCCGACTACAGAAAGCAGTACGTAAAACAGGATCACCAGGGGTACCGCCAGGTATTGCAGGGTGAGGATCAGCACGGCGCTGACCAGCAGGAAAATGTACTTCACCGCATTTTCACGGAAGCCCCATCCTTTGAATTTCAGGGCAAACAACTCGATGGGGGCGTTCAGCAGGAAGGCCGAAAGCACCGTCAGACCGAACAGGAACCAGGGGTTCAGCAACACGGCATTGGTAAATTCGCTCCCGTTGTACATGACGATCAGGGGCAGGGAGATAATCAGCAGGGCGTTGGCCGGGGTGGGCAGGCCCGTAAAGCTGCTTACCTGGTTTTCGTCGATATTGAAGCGCGCCAGGCGCCAGGCCGACCCCAGGGTGATCAGCAGGCCGGAAAAAGGAAACCAGGCCTGCATCCAGCCATCCCGGGCCAGGGCTTCTGCAAAAAAACTCCCGCTGTTCCAGCCGCCGCTCTGCGACATGCCCAGCATCTGGCACATGACCAGGCCGGGCACCAGCCCGCTGGTGATCATATCGGCCAGGGAATCGAGCTGTATGCCCAGTTCGGACTGAACGCCCAGGGCCCGGGCTGCCAGGCCGTCGAAAAAATCGCAAACCACCCCCAGCAAAAAGAAAAAGGCAGCCCATTCGAGGTGGTTCAGCACGGCAAAAACGGCGGCCACAGAGCCGAACATCACGTTCAGCAGGGTTATGAGGTTGGGCAGGTATTTCATGCGAAGGTCGGTTTTCGTAAAAATACACATTTCCCCGATAGGGGCGCACACCGGGCCTATCCAACCCTGACCGGCCTGAAATACCGGGCGGGGGGGCCGGTTGCATTTTGTCAAATAATTCAGATATTTGACGGGCCCACCCGCACATGCCGCGGCCTCCATGAAGCTGATTCAGATTTTCTTCCTATCCCTCTTCTGCTGCCTGTGGCCTGCAACACGGGCGCAGGCCCAGCAAGCGACCCTCAGCCCCCAGGCCCGGATCAGCGTTATCACCTGCGGGCCGGGAACCGACCTGTACGCCACCTTCGGGCACAGCGCCTTCCGCGTCTTGGACCCTGCCCAGGGCATCGACTGGGTCTACAACTACGGGACCTTCGATTTCAACACCCCCAACTTTTACCTGAAGTTTGCCCGGGGCAAGCTCCTGTATGCCCTGAGCCGCCAGGAATTCGCGAACTTTTTATACACCTACCAGCTCGAACAGCGCTGGGTTCGCGAACAATTGCTCGACCTCAGCCCGGCAGCCCAACAAGAGCTCTTCGCCTTTTTGGAGCAGAACAACCGGCCCGAAAACCGGTATTACCATTACGATTTTCTGTTTGAGAACTGCGCCACCAAGATCCCCGAGGTGCTGCAAAAGGTACTGGGCGATCCCCTGGTCTTTGAACCCGGGCACCTGACCGAATCGCGCACGTTCCGCGACCTGATCCAGCAAAACCTCGACCGGAATACCTGGTCGAGCCTGGGCATCGACCTGGCCCTCGGCGCCGTGATCGACCGGGAGGCCCGGCCCGAAGAATACATGTTCCTGCCACAGTATGTGCGCCTGCAGATGGAAAACAGCCGGCTGGGGAGCGCCCCCCTGGTGGGGCGCGAGCGGGTAATATTAGACCTGCCAGAAACCAGGCCCAAATCCTATTTCACGGCCACCCCCCTCTTTTGGTTTTTGCTGTTGCTCGCCTTTACAGTGGCCCTCACTGCCATCGACTTCCGCTATGGCTGGCGCAGCCGCTGGCTAGACACCTTCCTGTTCGCGGGCACCGGCCTGGCCGGGATTTTCATGTTCTTCCTCTGGTTCCTGACCGACCATACGGCCACCGCCTGGAATGCCAACCTCCTCTGGGCCCTGCCCACGAATGCCGCCCTGGCGGTGTACCTGCTTCGCAAGCCCGACCCAGGGGTGCTTACCACCTACCTGAAACTGGCGCTCGTGCTGATGGGGATCTGCCCCCTGCTCTGGGCCCTCGGCATTCAGGGGTTCTCCCCCGTGCTGACGGTGCTCTGGCTGGCCCTGTCGCTGCGCTACGCCTACCTGATCCGTTACCTCAAACCCCAGCCGTGAACCTGCTCAGCGCCGAAAATTTATCCAAATCGTACGGGGAGCGCCAGCTTTTCTCGGGCCTGACCTTCGGGATCAACCAGGGCCAGAAGGTAGCCCTTATCGCCCGAAATGGCACCGGCAAGAGCACCCTGCTCAACATCCTGGCCGGGAAAGACGCCCCCGACTCGGGCCAGGTGACCTGCCGCAAGGGGTTGCGCGTGGCCTACCTCGAGCAGGAGCCCCTGCTCGATGCCTCCCTGACTGTGGGCGAGACCTTATACGCCTCCGAAAACGAACTGGTGCGCATCGTGGGCCGGTACGAGGCCGCCCTGCAGCGGCCCGAAGACACCGCAGGGTACCAGCGGGCCTTCGAAGCCATGGAGCGGGCCGGGGCTTGGGACCTCGAAACCCGTTTCAACCAGATCCTGTCGCGGCTGCAGCTAAACAACCCACAGGCGCTGGTAGGCACACTTTCGGGAGGGCAGCGGCGCAGGCTGGCCCTGGCCCACTGCCTGATCGAAGAGCCCGAGCTGCTGCTGCTCGACGAACCCACCAACCACCTCGACCTCGACATGATCGAGTGGCTGGAGGCCTATTTTGCCATCCAGCCGGTGAGCCTGCTCATGGTGACCCACGACCGCTATTTCCTCGACCGGGTATGCAACCAGATATTAGAACTGGAGGGTGGCATCCTCAGCACCTACCAGGGGGGGTATCAGGATTACCTGAGGGAAAAAGAGGCGCGGGAGGCGGTGGCAGCCACCACCGCCCACAAGACCCGGGCGCTGTACCGCAAAGAGCTGGAGTGGATGCGCCGGCAGCCCAAGGCCCGCACCACCAAGTCGCGGGCGCGGATCGAAGATTTCGAGCAGCTGAAAAAAAAGGCCCTGCAGCGCCGGCAGGAACGGGAAATGGAACTGGAGATCAACATGGAGCGCCTCGGGACCAAGGTGGTCGAATTGCACCGGGTTGCCAAGCGCTACGGCGACCGCACCCTGTTCGAGGGGTTCTCCTACACCTTCCAGCGGGGCGAACGCGTGGGCCTGGTGGGGCCGAACGGGAGCGGGAAGACCACCTTCCTCGACCTGGTGGCCGGCACCCTTCAGCCCGACACCGGCAAGGTGGTCCACGGGGAAACCCTCAAAATGGGGTACTACACCCAGGCCGGCATGTCTGCAGACCCCGGGATGAAGGTAATCGACGCCGTGCGGGAATTCGGGGATTACATCCCCCTGAAGAAAGGCCGGCAACTGAGCGCCCAGCAATTGCTGGAGCGCTTCCTGTTCGACCGAAGCGCCCAGTACGACTACATCGAAAAACTCAGCGGGGGCGAACGCAAACGGCTTTTCCTCTGCACGGTGCTCATCCAGAACCCCAACTTCCTGATCCTCGATGAGCCGACCAACGACCTCGACATCATTACCCTGAGCGTGCTCGAAGACTTCCTGCTCGATTTCCCGGGCACGCTGCTGATCGTCTCACACGACCGGTATTTCATGGACAAGATCACCGACCACCTCTTTGTCTTCGACGGACAGGGCGGCATTCGCGACTTCCCCGGGAATTACACCGATTTCAGGCGCTACGGCCTGCCGGAACACCCGGGCACGGCCACTGGCACAACCCCTGCCCCGGCCACCCCGGCGCCCCTGGAAAAAACCGGGGGCCGCAAGGGCAAGCGCACCTATGCCCAGCAGCGCGAATTCGAGGCCCTCGAAGCCGAGATCGCCCGCCTCGAGGGGCGTAAAGCCGAGCTGGAGTCAGCCCTTGCCGACCCTGCCCTGCCCGGGGAACTGCTCGACCAGCATGCCCGCGAGCTGGCCGGGCTGCTCGCAGGGCTGGAGGAAAAAACCGGGCGCTGGTTTGACCTGGCAGCCATCGGGGAAGATTCCTGAGTGGCCCGGGCACCGTATCTTTGCCCCATACCGCACCTGCATGTTCGAAAAAATAGGGTTCTGGCTCCGATCGAGAAACCGGCATGGCATTCATTCGCCTTTTGTCTACGGGTTCCTGGACCGTACCCTCTACGCCCGGAAATGCCCCGGTTGCACCCCGGAACAGCGGCTGCTGCTTGCAGCCGCCCGGCACTTCGGCCCGAGGCGCATCGGGGCTGCCCCTTGCGGGGCTGCCCTGGCAGACTGGCTGCGGCCGCACCTGCCCGAAGCGCAATGGGGCCAGCCGCCTTATGACCTGTACGTTGCCGGCCACCCCGGGGAGGAGCTGGAAAAAATCCTCAATGAGCCAGCCTTGTGGCACAACGAATCGGTGATCTTTGTCGGGGGCCTCAGGAAAGGCAGTCGCGCCCGCCAGGCCTGGCAGCGCCTGTGCTGTTTGCCCCAGTTGCGGGTTACCCTGGAAACCTACCGGGCCGGGCTGCTCTTCTTCAGGCGGCAGCAGGCCGCGCAACATTTTAGAATCCGATTGAAATCGTCTATTTTTAAGCGCTCATGAATACGATATATTACATACTCGGCGCCCTCCTGGCGGTGTACCTGCTGATCGGCATGTTCAACAAAAGGCAGGGGAAGCAGCGCAAATCACGGTCTTTTATGGAAGGCCGGCGCCTGAAGGAACGCAAGAGGGACACCCAAGAGGGAGGGCCCCGGCCCAACCAGTGAAACGGCACACATGAAAATCTACACAAAAACGGGCGACAGCGGCACTACCGGCCTTTTTGGCGGCACCCGGGTACCCAAGCACCACATCCGCATCCAGAGTTACGGCACCCTTGACGAACTGAACAGCTGGATCGGCCTGCTGCGCGACCAGGAGATTGCCGCCCCGCACCGCGAGCACCTGCTCCGGATCCAGGACCGGCTCTTCACGGCCGGGGCCCAGCTGGCGGTAGACCCGGATAGGGAACGGCTCAAAAGCGGCTCGAATCGCCTTCAGATTCCGCAAATCGCGCTGGCTGACGTGGAAGCCCTGGAAGCCGCCATTGACCAGCTTGACGAATCCCTTCCGCCGATGACGCACTTCATCCTTCCCGGGGGGCATCCGGTCGTGTCAAACTGTCATATCGCCCGCACCGTATGCCGACGGGCCGAACGCATGACCACCCTGCTGGACGAGCACAGCCCGGTGCCTTCAGAAATTTTGGCGTACCTGAACCGGTTGTCGGATTACCTCTTTGTCTTGGCACGAAAATTGTCGATCGAATCAGGGGCGGATGAAATAAAGTGGATTCCGGAACGCAAACAGGAATAATTCGGCAATTTCACCGTTCTAAAATTGTTTAATCGAGAATTTTTGCTTGAATACGGGAAATATCCCCCAAAATTCTTGGCGGTTTTGCTTTAAAAATTATTTTTGCAAAAATTTTAAAATCAAGCTACTGCGATGTACTGGACACTAGAATTGGCATCCTATCTGAGCGACGCTCCCTGGCCGGCTACCAAGGACGAATTGATCGATTACGCGATCCGTACGGGAGCTCCCCTGGAAGTCGTGGAAAACCTTCAGTCAATGGAAGAGGAAGGCGGAGAGATCTACGAGTCGATCGAGGAAATCTGGCCCGATTATCCGACTGAAGAGGATTACCTCTGGAACGAAGACGAATATTGATTCGTCTCACCATATTCCTATAAAAAAGTCTCTTTCGAGGCTTTTTTTTTATGTAATTTTGACAGCCCGGAGGCAATCTTGCATGGCATCCGGGAAACTGGAACGCCTTTTGTACGGAAGGGAATGCCGGTCGCAACAACCCGCCCCGGTATTCGTCAATCCGGTTGCCGCCTTTATCTGCCACACCGGAAAGGCAACGCAAAACAGAAATTACTATGAGTTTACTCAATACGGTCTTAAAGGCTTTTGTGGGAGACAAGGCCAAGAAAGACGTTAAGGAAATACAACCCCTCGTTCAGAAGATAAAATCGTTCGGGCCTGCAATGGAAGCGCTCAGCAACGACGAACTGCGCGGCAAAACCACCTTTTTCCGGGAACTGATCCGGGAGCGTGTGGCCGAACTGCAGCAGCAGATCGACGCCCTGAAGCAACAGGCGGCCGATTCTGACGATATTGACCTGAATGAAAACCTGTACACCCAGATCGACGACCTGGAAGTACAGGCCTATCAGCAGACCTCCAAAACCCTTGATGAAATACTGCCCGAGGCCTTTGCCGTGATGAAGGAGACGGCACGCCGGTTCCTGAACAACACCGCCCTGGAGGTCACCGCAACAGAATTTGACCGGAAGCTTTCCGGCAAGGCCGATTACGTGACCCTGCAGGGAGAAAAGGCCATTTGGAGCAACTCCTGGGACGCTGCCGGGAAGGAAGTGACCTGGGACATGGTCCACTACGACGTGCAGCTGATCGGGGGCGTCGTGCTGCACCAGGGTAAAATTGCCGAGATGCAGACGGGAGAAGGTAAAACCCTCGTGGCCACCCTGCCGGTTTACCTGAACGCCCTGGCGGGCAAAGGGGTACACCTGGTAACCGTGAACGATTACCTGGCCCGGCGCGACAGCGCCTGGATGGGGCCCCTCTTTGAGTTCCACGGGCTTTCTGTAGACTGCATCGACAACCACCGCCCGAATTCGGAAGGGCGTCGTGCGGCTTACAATGCCGACATCACCTACGGGACCAACAACGAATTCGGCTTTGACTACCTGCGCGACAACATGGCCCATACCCCGGGAGACCTGGTGCAGCGCCCGCACCATTACGCCATCGTGGACGAGGTTGACTCGGTGCTGATCGACGACGCCCGTACCCCCCTGATCATTTCCGGGCCGGTGCCCGAAGGCGAGCGGCACGAATTCAACGAGCTGAAGCCCAAGGTGTCAGACCTGGTACAGCGGCAGCAGCGCAACCTGACCGCGGTGCTGGCCGAGGCCAAGAAAAAGATCGCCGAGGGCGACACCAAAGAGGGCGGGATGCTGCTCTTGCGGGTGCACCGCGGCCTCCCGAAAAACAAGGCCCTGATCAAATACCTCAGCGAGGAAGGCATCAAGCAGCTGCTGCAGAAAACCGAGAATTTCTACATGCAGGACAACAACCGCGAAATGCCCAAGGTAGATGCAGAGCTCCTGTTCGTGATTGACGAGAAGAACAACCAGATCGAGCTCACCGACCGGGGCATCGAGTACCTTTCGGGCGACCAGGAAAAGGACTTTTTCATCATGCCCGATATCGGCAGCGAGATCGCCCGCATCGAAAACCAGAACCTGGGCGTGGAGGAAGAGGCCGAGCTCAAGGAAGACCTCTTCAAGGATTTCGCGGTGAAAAGCGAGCGCATCCACACCCTCACCCAGCTGCTGAAGGCCTACACCCTTTTTGAAAAGGACGTGGAGTATGTGGTGATCGAGAACAAGGTGCTGATCGTGGACGAGCAGACCGGCCGCATCATGGACGGGCGCCGCTATTCCGACGGGCTGCACCAGGCCATCGAGGCCAAAGAAAACGTGAAGATCGAGGCCATCACCCAGACCTTCGCCACCATTACGCTGCAGAACTATTTCCGGATGTACAAAAAGCTGGCCGGGATGACCGGTACGGCGGTAACCGAGGCCGGGGAGTTCTGGGAGATCTACAAACTCGACGTGGTGGAGATCCCCACCAACCGCCCCATCGCCCGGGATGACCGCAACGACCTGATATACAAGACCAAGCGCGAAAAGTACAACGCCATTATCGACGAGGTGACCCACCTGGCCCAGGCGGGGCGGCCCGTGCTGATCGGGACCACCTCGGTAGAGATCTCGGAACTGCTTTCGCGCATGCTCAGCCTGCGGAAGATCGAGCACAACGTGCTCAACGCCAAGCTGCACAAGAAAGAGGCCGATATCGTGGCCGAAGCCGGGAAACCGGGGGTGGTAACCATTGCCACCAACATGGCCGGGCGGGGAACCGACATCAAGCTCACCGAGGCGGTTAAGAAAGCCGGCGGACTGGCCATTATCGGCACTGAACGCCACGACTCGCGCCGGGTAGACCGGCAGCTGCGGGGGCGCTCCGGACGGCAGGGCGACCCGGGAAGCTCACAGTTCTACGTATCGCTCGAAGACAACCTGATGCGCCTTTTCGGCTCGGAACGCGTAGCCAAGATGATGGACCGCATGGGCCTGAAAGAAGGCGAGGTGATCCAGCACAGCATGATGACGCGCTCCATTGAACGCGCCCAGAAAAAAGTGGAAGAGAACAACTTTGGCATCCGCAAGCGGCTGCTGGAGTACGACGATGTGATGAACGCACAGCGCGAGGTGGTCTACAAGCGCCGCCGCCATGCCCTGCAGGGCGACCGGCTCAAGGTGGATATCGCCAACATGATTTACGACACCTGTGAGGTCATCGCCGATAGCAACAAGCTGGCCGGCGATTTCAAGAATTTTGAGTTCGAGCTCATCAAGTACTTCTCGATCACCTCGCCCATCAGCGAGGCGGAGTTCGGGAAGCTGGGCTACCAGGAGATCGCCCAGCAGATCTACACAGCCGCCTACAAGCACTACCAGGATAAGATGCACCGCTCGGCCCAGGCCGCCTTCCCGGTAATCCGGAACGTGTACGAAGACCAGGGCAACAATTACGAGCGCATCGTGGTGCCCTTCACCGACGGGATCAAAACCCTGAACGTGGTCACCGACCTTCAGAAAGCCTATGAAACCGAAGGGCGGCAACTGGTTACCGATTTTGAGAAGAACATCACCCTGGCCATCATAGACGATGCCTGGAAGACGCACCTGCGGAAGATGGACGAGCTCAAGCAATCGGTGCAGCTGGCCGTGCATGAACAGAAAGACCCCCTGCTGATCTACAAGTTCGAAGCCTTCGAGCTCTTCAAGGCCATGATCGAGAAGGTGAACAAAGACGTGGTGTCGTTCCTGTTCAAGGGAGAGCTGCCCTCTGCCAACACCCAGCAGATCCAGGAAGCCCGCCAGGTGCGCCGCCCGAAGGAAAACCTGCAGACCAGCAAAGAGGAGATCCCCAACAGCGACGAGCTGGCAGCCCGCAGCCGGGCAGCCGGGCAGACCCAGGGGCAGCGGCCCCCGATAACGGAAACCATCATCAGGGAGAAACCCAAAATCGGGCGCAACGAACGGGTAACCATCAAAAACGTGCTTTCAGGCGAGAACAAGACCCTCAAATTCAAGCAGGCCGAACCCCTGCTCTCCAAAGGGGAATGGGTGCTGATCGAAGAGGATTAAACCCCTGATACCGCAGTATTTTTAAACGACCCGCCCCGGGTCGTTTTTATTTGCGGCCACCCGGGCTTTGATTATATCCCAAAATAGGACTAGCTTTACATCGAGCTGGACAAAAGCGCATCCCCATGTCGGAAGAGCCGATTTTCATCAAGATGAAAAAGAACGAGAAGCACCGGGAGCGGCTCCAGGACAAGACCGACCTGTTCCGCAGGGTCAGCATTGCGGCCGGGGCGTGCTGCCTGGTACTGGCCCTGCTCAGCTGGTTTTTGCTCGACATACGGGCGGTAATCCCTTACGTACTCGCCGGCTTTGCCCTGGTTGCCGGCCTCAACCTCTGGCTTTTAAATATCCACCGCAACCTGACGGCCGCCTACCTGACGGCTTCCCTGGCAGCCCTGCTGGGAGCCGTGGTGATCGTTATGTACAGCGGGGGCATCCACAGCCCCTTCATCTTTGTGCTGGCCCTGATCGTCTTTGCCGGGTATGTGACCTCCCGGGTTCACGGGCAGGTCTTCCTGGGGGCCGCCCTGCTCATCGTGGCGCTGGTCTACGCCCAAAGCCTTCCTGATTTCCAGGTGCTCCCCAATGTAGTGCCGCAGGAATCAAGGGGAGCCTTCGCCCTGTTCAGCATCTTGTTGTCGATATACCTGCTCGGGGGGGTCTTCGGCCGGAACCTGCTCGGCACGCACCACCGCCTCTATCGAACCAAGGGCGAGATGGAGCAGCGCATGCGCGAAAAGGAGATGCTCCTGAAGGAGGTGCACCACCGGGTGAAGAACAACCTGCAGACAGTCTCGAGCCTGCTGCGCATGCAGAGCAGGAGTATTGATGACCCCGACACCCTCAGCCTGATCCGCAGCAGCCAGAACCGGGTGGTCGCCATGGCCATGGTACACGAAATGCTGTACATGCGCGAAGACCTATCCAAAATTGAATACCGCACCTATGTGCAGGAACTGGGCGATTACCTGATCAAATCCATCAAGGGGCCTGAGAGCCGCATCGGGCTGCGCATCGACATCCCGCAGATCGAGCTGGGGATCGACACGGCCATCCCCCTGGGGCTGCTGATCAACGAGGCCGTCACCAATGCCCTCAAGTACGGCTTTAAAGACCAGGATGAAGGGGAGATCAGCATTGTGCTGGAAAAGGAAGACAAAACCGAGTACGTGCTCCGCATTGGCGACAATGGGGTGGGCTTCCCGGAATCTGTCACCCACAAGACCACCAAGTCGCTCGGGCTCAAGCTGATCCACAACCTGAGCCGGCAGCTGCAGGGCACTGTGATGCGCGACCTTTCCAAGCAGGGGACCAATTACATCATCCGTTTTCAGGAGGTAAGCCCGGCGCCCTTCCATACCCTGGCCTGAAACAGGCCGAATTCTGGCATTTATTTTTATATTTAAAGGCACGGATAAAACCGGACCAACCTATGAGAACACCCT
The DNA here is from genome assembly GCA_964461555.1 of uncultured Robiginitalea sp. GTDB lineage: Bacteria > Bacteroidota > Bacteroidia > Flavobacteriales > Flavobacteriaceae > Robiginitalea. The sequence continues at coordinate 21,108 of CAYWZF010000009.1, forward strand.
TTTTCTGCCTGCTGCTCCTTTGCGGGGGCACCCTCTTTTCACAGGATTACTTCCTCAAGCAATACGAACCCTACCGCAGCGACATCCCCTCGCCCGAGGCCTTCCTCGGCTACGGCATCGGCGAATACCACACCCGGCACGACCGCATCGTACAGTACCTGGAAACCCTGGCCGAGCTATCCGACCGGGCCGAAATCGAAACCTACGGGTATACGCACGAAAAGCGGAAGCTGGTCATGCTGCGCGTGAGCCAGCCCGAACACCTGGCCAACCTGGAATCGCTCCGGGAAAGGCACCTGAAATTCACCGACCCTCAGGCCCCGTACAAGGCCGACCCCGACCTGCCGGTATTTATCCAGCTGGGGTACAATGTGCACGGCAACGAGCCTTCGAGTTCGGAAGCGGCCCTGCTCACGGCTTACATCATGGTGGCTTCCGAAGACCCGCGCATAGCCCGGTACCGCCAGGAGTCCGTCATCTTCATTGACCCCACCATCAATCCGGACGGGCGCGACCGGCATACCCAGTGGGCGAACTCCTACCGGGCAGACCCCCTGGTGGCAGATCCCCAGGATGCCGAGCACAACGAATACTGGCCGGGCGGACGCACCAACCACTACTGGTTTGACCTGAACCGCGACTGGCTGCTGGGGATAAACCCCGAAAGCCGGGGCAAGGTAAACTGGTACCACCACTGGTACCCGAACGTGGTCACCGATTTCCACGAAATGGGTTCGCAAAGCACCCACTTTTTCGAGCCCATGAAAATGAACGGGTCGCTCAACCCCATCATGCCCCGTGAAAATTACACCGATGTCAATGAGCTGTTTGCGAAGTATTTCGTGAAATCGCTCGACAGCATCGGGTCGCTGTATTTCTCGAAGGAGGTCTTTGACGGCACCTACCCGGGGTACGGCTCTTCCTATCCCGACCTGCAGGGCGGCCTGGGGCTGCTTTTCGAGCAGGCCAGTTCCAGGGGCCACGCCCAGAAAACCGCCTACGGGCAGATCACCTTCCCCTTTACCATCCGGAACCAGCTGGTATCGGGCATGGCAACCGTGCAGGCGGCCGTGGAGAACAGGGAGTACATGCGGCGCTACCAGAAGGACTTTTTCACCAGCGGGCTGCGCAATGCCGCGGCCTCGCGCACCCGGGCCTTCCGCATCACCGAGCGCTCCGACAAAAACCGGCTGAAAGCCTTCCTTGACAAGCTGCTGCTGCACCGGATCAAAGTGTACCGCAGCGGGGAAGACAGCTTTGTGATCCCCACCGACCAGCCACAGTACCGCATGGTGCAGACCTTCTTCGAAACCTACAGCCGCTACCGCGACAGCGTCTTCTACGACGCCTCTGCCTGGTCGGTCGCCAATTTCTACAACATGGACTACCAGCCTGTGCAGCGTTTCAACCGGGGCGAAGAAGTAACCTCCCTCGACGGGCTTTTCCCGGTGGAGCCGGTAGAAGCCTCTGACTACGCCTATATCATTGACTGGAACGATTACAACGCCCCTGCCCTTTTAAACCGGTTGCAGGAACAGGGCCTGGTGCTGGCCAGCGCCTTCAAGCCTTTTACCACGAAGGTGGGCGGGTCTGAACGGGCCTTTGATTACGGGGCACTGGTCTTGCCGGTCACCCAGCAGTCCAAACCCGCTGCCGAAGTACACCGCCTGCTGCGGGAAGCCCAGGAGGCCTTCCAGGTACCGGCTTACCCGGTGGCCTCTGGCTACCACCTCAAAGGGGTTGACCTCGGCAGCGGCTATGTGCGGCCCCTAAGGGCCCCCAAAGCCGCCATGCTGGTCGGCAACGGGGTGAGCTCCTATGAGGCCGGGGAGGTTTGGCACCTGCTCGACACCCGGGTGCACATGCCCATTACGAAGATCCCGATGCGCAACCTCCGGTCGGCCCGCCTGGACGGCTACAATACCCTGGTGATGGTGAGCGGGCGCTATGCCCTCAGCGAAGAGGAACAGAAAAAGCTGAAAGACTGGGTGGCCGCGGGCAATACCCTGATAACCATTGCGGGCGGTTCGAGCTATGCCGTCAAACAGAAATGGGTGAAGGAAAAGCTGGTGGAAGCCCCGGTCGACAGCACGGAAACCGTGGAGCGCCTCCCCTATGTGGACGCCCCTGAAAACCTGGGCAAGGAAAGCGTGGGAGGAGTGATCCTGAAAGCAGGCCTGGACCTGTCCCATCCGCTTGGCTTTGGCTACCGCAACAAGGTCATCCCTGTGTACAAGAACAACGAGGTATGGTTGTCGCCCAGCCGCAACCCCTATTCCACCGTGGCCAGCTATACCGCTCAGCCACTTGTGGACGGCTTCCTCACCCGGAAAAACCGGGAAGAATTCGCCGGGAAATCTGCCTCCCTTTTGGTGAGCAAACTGGGCAGCGGCCGGGTGATCCTTTTTGCAGACAACCCCAATTTCAGGGGAAGCTGGTACGGCACCAACCGGTTGTTCCTCAACGCGTTGTTTTTGGGGAACCTGATCCAGATACCTGAATGAAATTCCAAATTCCAAATTCCAAATTCCAAATTCCAA
>CAYWZF010000009.1:23747-59148 GCA_964461555.1 uncultured Robiginitalea sp.
GATCCAGATACCTGAATGAAATTCCAAATTCCAAATTCCAAATTCCAAATTCCAACTCAGAGATACTTTTTGAAAATGAAGAACCTATATAAATTGATTGTGTGCCTGCTTTTGACACTTCAGGCGGCAAGGGCCCAGGAGGGCTTCTCGGAAGGCCCTTACAGCCAACTGATCATCAGGGGGGCCACCCTGATCAACGGCAACGGCGCCCCGCCCCAGGGCCCGGTCGATATCGTGATCGAAAACAACCGCATTACCTGGGTCGACGCTGTGGGCTATCCGGGGGTGGCCATTGACCCCGAGAACCGGCCCAAACTGAAACCGGGCGGGCACGAGATACAGGCAGAAGGCATGTACGTGCTGCCAGGGTTCATTGACATGCACGGGCACATCGGGGGTACTGCCCAGGGGGCTGAACCCGATTACGTCTTCAAGCTCTGGATGGGGCACGGCATCACCTCTGTACGCGAACCCGCCGGCCGGGGGGTCGACTTCGCCATGGACCTGAAGCGCAAGAGCGCCGCCAACCAGATCGTAGCGCCCCGCGTCTTCGCCTATACGGCCTTTGGCCAGGGCAGTAAAGCACCGATCTCCACGCCCGAACAGGCCCGGGAATGGGTGCGGGAAAACGCCAAGAAAGGCGCCGACGGGATCAAATTTTTCGGGGCCTCCCCAGAGATCATGACCGCTGCCCTCGACGAGAACAAAAAACTGGGGCTGCGCTCGGCCTGCCACCACGCCCAGCTGGCGGTGGCCCGCTGGAACGTGCTGCATTCGGCCCGTGCCGGGCTCACCAGCATGGAACACTGGTACGGCCTGCCCGAAGCCCTGTTCGACGACCGTACCGTACAGGATTACCCAGCAGATTACAACTACCAGAATGAGCAACACCGCTTCGAGGAGGCGGGCCGGCTCTGGAAACAGGCGGCCCCCCCCTACTCCGACCACTGGAACGCCGTCATGGAGGAATTGCTTGCCCTCGATTTCACCCTCGTCCCCACCTTCAACATCTACGAGGCCAACCGCGACCTGCACCGCGCCCGGCGGGCCGAATGGCATGAAGAATACACCCTGCCCTCCCTCTGGCGCTTCTACGAGCCCAGCAAGGTTTCGCACGGGTCTTACTGGCATTTCTGGGGCACCGAGCAGGAAGTAGCCTGGAGGGAGAACTACCGCCTCTGGATGACCTTCATCAACGAATACAAGAACCGGGGCGGACGTGTTACCACAGGGTCCGACTCCGGGTTTATTTACCAGCTTTACGGCTTTGCCTATATCCGCGAGATGGAAATGCTGCGCGAGGCCGGGTTCCACCCCCTGGAGATCATCCGTTCGGCCACGCTCAACGGGGCAGAAGCCCTGGGGGTTGCCGACCAGGTCGGGACCGTGGAGCCAGGCAAGCTGGCCGACCTGGTGGTGGTGGAAGAGAACCCCCTGGAAAACCTGAAGGTGCTATACGGTACTGGGGCCATCAAACTCACCGAAGATAATGAAGTGGTTCGCGTGGGCGGTGTAAAGTACACCATCAAGGACGGCATTGTGTACGACGCCAAAAAATTGCTCGAAGACGTGAAGCGGCAGGTTCGGGAAGCCAAGCGCGCAGAGGGCTGGGAACTGAAGCAGCCGGGGGTTGAATAAATTCCAGGTACCAAATTCCAAATTCCACAATTGAGGGTGGACCTCGATGGAATTTGGGATTTGGAATTTGTTACTTCCTGAGCCGGATGGGTTTCAGTTTCCTGATGCTGAGGAAGATGAGGGCGGCTATTCCGGTGAGGGCTGTAATGAGGAAGATCATAAGCATTGGGGTATTTGAGGTTCCTGCTATAATGGGCAGGCATTTGTGCCACAGGGCCCGCAGGGTATTATGAAGGTAAGGTGAATTCATCTGAATGGCTGTCATCACCCGACAAATGGGAATTATATCGGGTAAACGACCCGTTCGAGGGGAGCCCGCCAGCATAATTCATAGCGAAAAGGAACTGATTCTCTTTACTTTATGGAAATAATGACCCGGGAAGCCAGCCAATGACGGCCCTTGTATTCCCGGAAAATATGTACCTTGAGGCCTCCCAAACCGCCCTGCCTATGGCCCTGATAGTACGACCCTTTGCCCGCCGGGGCACCCTGCTCCTGGTAATTTTCATGGTCTTGGCGCTCCCCTTGCGGCTCCCCGGACAGGAACCAGACGGGGCATCCGAATTTATGCCTTGTCTGAAGGAGGCGTATCCGGATGCCGGCCAGGCCCTGGACAGCCTGATGGCAAGGTTTGAAACGGAATTGATCGGGAAAGGCCTCCTGGAAAGCCCGGAGCCCGAAGACTACCGCGGGCTGTTGCAGCGACTGGCCTCGGGGCAGCGCATTGAATGGCTCGATTACCGGGGCTTTTCAGACCGCTTCCGCGATTTGACACCCGATTCGACAGCCCTCCGGGCCTGCAACGCCTGGCTCGAGCGGTTCAAGGCCACCCACCCCGAAGCCGTGCTCACCCGGTTCCTGGACCGTCGCGAAGCCATGCTGCGGGAAGCCATCCCCGCCGATTTGCAGGCCGCTGCCCTTCTGGATATCCTCCGGGAAACCCACCTCGACCAACCCTTTTACCGGCTGTATACCTATTACCTGGTTGACCTTCAGGCCCTTTCCCCCGCAGGGACCGGCCTGGAGGCCCTAACCCCCTTTTCAGGGTATTCGGAAATCCCGCAGCCGGGCGCCAATATCATGCGGGTGTACCTGAATGAGCGAAACCAGTTCCTCTTGTCAGACCAGGTGGTGACCCCCGAAAATTTGACGGGGCAGGTATTGCAGCACGCCCGGCAATTCGGGCCGGAGGCCTGGTACATCATCGAACCCGAGGCAGATGTCAAGTTCAGCAGCCTTCAGGCCCTGCAAGACCAGATTGCCCTGGCTATCAGCCAGGTGCGCGACCAGTATTCCAGGTCGGTGCTGGGCAAGACCTGGACAGAACTGAATGCGGAAGAAAGGGCCCTGGTCTCCCAGAAATTCCCGCTTCGCATCACCCTGCCCTAAAAGGCTCATCGCACCATCAACCCCCACACAAAATGAGGGGAATGGCCATTCTTGCGTACCATGTTTACCCAAAGGAGGGTCATGTGCTCGAGGTGGAGGGCCTGTGAGAGGGGACCGGTATCCATCATCTCAAAGCCAAGGTCTGAGACCAGGGGCTCCAGGGTATCCTTGGCCCCTTCATCGTCGCCAGCCACCAGCATGACCGGCCGCATGGGATAGGCCGGGTAAGCCGAATCGCGGAAGTTTTCGAACCCGTAGATGCTGAAGGCTTTCACCACACGGGCCGAGGGGGCCCATTCCTGTATTTTTTCAGATCCCGAAACCCGGCTTTCCAGGCCATGAGTTATCCCGGGGCCCACGGGATTGGTGCAATCCACCAACAGCTTTCCGCCAAAGTCCAGAGATGCCAGCAACGCCTCGCAAGCCCCGAAGGGAACCGCCAGAAAAACTGCCCCGGCCGCCTCAATGGCAGCCTGCACGGGCAAAACCTGAAATGCCGGATTGGCCGACAGGGCGGCGGTGACCGATTCAGAAGGAGGGCCCTGGTGAGCAACTATGATTTCATGCCCGCGGCGTTGCAGGCCGTTGGCCAGGGCAAAGCCCACATTGCCGATGCCTATGAATGCGAGTTTCATATCAGGAGGTTTTCTGTAGTGATTCGACCATGAATTCGGCCACTGCGGCCCCTGAGTTCTGCTGCTGCCCGGTGATCAGGTTCCCGTCGGCAATGGCGTGGGCGCGAAAGGCGCCGGCCACCCGAAAATCGGTGCCTGCCAGTTTCCGGGCTTCCGTTTCGATCCGGTAGGGCTGTATGCGGGCACCCACCGCCTGGTCGGCAAAATCTTCTTCTGCGTCGGCAAACCCGGTCCAGGTCTTCCCGGTCACCAGTAGGCTTCCATCGGAGCGTTTCGCGTCGAGCAACAGGCAAGTGGCATGGCAAACAATGCCCGTGGGCTTTCCGGCCTCATAAAACTGCCTTACCAACGCTTCCAGCGCCTTGTTATTCCTGTAGGTATACATAGGTCCCTGCCCGCCAACCAGGAAAATCCCCGCGTAATCTTCGAATCGTACCTCTGACAGGGTCAGGGTCGTTTCGAGCCGTTCGGCAAACCCGGGCAGGTTCAGATACCCAAGCGAAAGCACATCGTGAGCGGCATAGCCGCTTGGGTCGCGCGGGTCGGAATAGGAATCGGGAACCACGGGCCCGCCCCCGGTGGAGGCCAAAGCCACCTCATAGCCCGCTTCTTCAAAGACGCGCAGCGGATGCGTCAGTTCGGCCAGCCAGAAACCAATGGGCCAGCCCGTTTGTCCGGAAACCGCCGGACTGCTCAGAACCATCAGGAGCTTTCCCCGCGTGGGGGCCCCATGGAAATGCACGTAGCGATCGTGAATCGTCGGAGTATCCATGTCATCAAGGATTTAGGCCGTAAATGTAGGGGGCAGCCGCATTGCTTTGTAACTTTACATCAGATGTTAGTTACTCACAATATTGTTAGCTATGCCCGAATTCCTGCACCGCAACCAGAAATTCTACACCCCGGTCGAATACGCCCTTTCCAAAATTGGCGGTACCTATAAAATGCCTGTGCTGTGGCGGTTGAAAGACCGCCCGTGGCGGTATACCGAGCTCCGCCAAAGCATCGGGCGCATTTCGGACCGGATGCTGAGCAAGACCCTGCGCGAACTGGAAGCCGATGGCTTTGTCCTGAAAAGGCTGGAGGCCGGCGTTCCGGTGCGCGCTTACTACAGCCTGAGCGCCCGGGGCACAGAGGCGATCCCCATTATCGAATCCCTGCGGCAATATGGCTTTGCCCTCATGGAAGCCGACGGGATCAGTCATCCCTGAAAAAAAACCACCGCCCGGGGGCGGTGGTTTCTCTGTGGATCATTCGGATCTCACTAATCCATCTCCAGGAATTCCCCGAAAGAGGCCAGGGTCAGGGTATCCCCTCCCTTTACCCTGGGCTTCAGCGCTTCGAAATCAGCCTTTGCCTTTGCAAAGCGGTCGCGGATCAGCCTGAGGTTATCCATATCGGCAGCTGAGGGGGCATCATAGCTGTCTGCCACCTTGCTGTAGAGGTTGGCCATCTTTTCCCGCAGCTGGGGCTCAGCCGTGCCCACATAGTTATCCCCGGTGGTGACCACCAGGGTCTCTTTCAGGGCGTTCAGCTTTTTGAGTTCGCGGGTATCCCCTGCCTTTTCGGCCTGCTCCAGGTAGGCATCTACCTGGTACACCAGATAGGCCAGCGACTGGGTCATGTCGTACAGCTCCATGGTGGTGCGGTTTTTGGCTTCTCGGGCGGCCGCCGGGATGCCGTTGTCATCATACACCAGTTCAAAGGTTTGCTCAAAGGTATCCTTCCCTTTGGTGATCACGGCCTTGTAGGTGCCGGCAGGCACGCGGGGGGCAGTAAAGCCCCCGAAGGAAAAGGTCTTGCCCTTGGCCACCTTCGGCACCTTGCGGCTATACCCCCAGCCCACGATATTGATCCCTTTGGCCTTGCCCGGCTCCAGGTCGGTGATCTTGTTCCCGTCCATATCCTGGATCTCCATCGACATCTTGCCGAAGGTATGCCGGCTTTTCAGGAAATACTTGATCTGGGCATTGGTGGTGCGGTTGGCCCCGACGAACTCGGGAGAGACTGTAGACCCGCCAAAGCTTCCCTTGTCGTTCATCACGGTCGGGCTGCTTGCAAAAAAGTGCAGGGTTTCATTCATCACTTCCCTGGTGAGCCCGCGCAAAGGGGTGATGTCGTCGAGGATGATCACGCCCCGGCCGTGGGTGCCCATGACAAGGTCGTTGGTCCCTTTGTGCAGTTCCAGATAATGCACGGCCACCGGAGGCATGTTGTTGCGGAACGGGGCCCAGCTCAGTCCCCCGTCGAGGGTGATGTACAAGCCAAATTCGGTACCGAGGAACAACAGGTCGGGGTTCTCGTAATCTTCCTGCAGGCTGCGGGCAAAGCCCTCAACTTCGCTGGTTGCGATCGATTGCCAGCTCTGCCCGTAATCGGTGGTTTTATAGACATAGGGCTTCATATCTCCCCGGGTGTGCCCGTCAAAGACGGCGTAGGCCGTGCCCGCACTGTGTACGCTGGGCTCTATATGGTACACCCATGTGGCGGCCGGCAGGCCAGGCACGTTGGCGGCCGTATTGGTCCAGGTCTTGCCCCCGTCGCGGGTAACCTGCACATTCCCGTCGTCGGTGCCCACCCAGATCAGGTTCTCATCCAGGGGCGACTCGGCAATGGTGAAGATGGTCGTATGGTTCTCGGCCCCCGAATTGTCGGCCGACAACCCACCCGAGGCCTCCTGGTTCTGCTTGGCAGGGTCGTTGGTAGTCAGGTCGGGGCTGATGATCTCCCAGGTATCGCCCATGTCTTCGGAACGGTGCAGGTACTGGCTGCCCATGTAGAACCGGTCGGGTTTGTGCGAACTCAGGGCCATGGGGGCATTCCAGTTAAAGCGCAGGTCGGGCGCCGCTTCGGTGGGCTGGGGCTGGATGGTCTTGATCAGCCTGCGCTCGGTATCGGTGCGCCATACATTCTCGGCCCCCTGCATTTCGGAGTAGATAACCGGTTTGGTGCGGTGTTTCAGCACCCTGAAGCCATCGCCGGCCCCAATCGAATTCCAGTCGCGGCCCGTAACGCCTTCAGGGGATGAGGACGGGCCCCACCAGGAACCATTGTCCTGCAGCCCCCCGTATACGTTGTACGGTTCGGCATCATCCACGCTAATCTGGTAGAATTGCGACAGGGGGAGGTCTTCGCAGATCTCAAAGGTGTTGCCCCCGTCCCAGCTGCGGTAGAGCCCGCCGTCTGTTCCGGAATAAAGGATGTCGGAATCCACAATGCTGAAGGCGAGGTCGTGGATGTCTGAGTGCATGTTCCCAAGGCTTTTGAAAGTCTTGCCCCCGTCCCTCGAAATGGAACCGCTCAGGCCGCCTTTGACCAGTACATTCTCATCGCGGGGGTCTACCACGATGCGCGAAAAATAGAACGGGCGCACGGTGATCTCAAAATCGTTGTTGAGCTGCTTCCAGCTGGCCCCGGCATCGTCGCTGCGATACAGGCCCTTGCGCTCATCGGCTTCGGCCTCGATTACCGTATACAAAACACTGGGGTTGGTCGGGGCGATGGCGATGGCCAGGCGCCCGAGCTTGCCGGGGGGGAAACCGTTGTGGATCTTGTTCCAGGTCTTCCCGCCATCTGTGGATTTATACAGGGCGCTGTTGCCTCCCCCTGATTCGAACGACCAGGCGGTACGCCGGAATTCCCACATCGAGGCGTAAAGCGTACTGGGGTCTGAGGGGTCCATGGCCAGATCGGCCACCCCGGTTTTAGGATCGACATAAAGGATGCGCTCCCAGGTGGCCCCGCGGTCAGACGACTTGTAGACGCCCCGCTCCTCGCTGTCGCTCCAGAGGGCGCCCAGTACCCCGACGTAGATCTCATCCGGGTTTTTGGGGTTCACCAGTACATTGGCAATGCGTTCGCTATGGTCAAACCCGAGCTTTTCCCAGGTCGCTCCGGCGTCTGTGGAGCGGAAAAGGCCGCAGCCCACCGAGACACTGTTGCGGGTCCAGGTCTCCCCCGTGCCCACATAAATGGTATTGTCAGGGTCGGAAGGGTCGAGGGTGACTGCCCCGATCGACTGGCAATGGTCGTCGAAAATGGGCGCAAAAGTGGTTCCGGCATCGCTTGACTTCCAGACCCCGCCCCCGGCAGAGCCCACATAGAGGATGCGGTGGTTGGACGGGTGCACCTCGAGGTCGTTGATGCGGCCGCTCATCAGGGCGGGGCCAATGTGGCGGGCCTTGAGATCGCCGAACAGGTTGTCGGCCCGCAGGGTATCCCTTTGCTGGGCAACAGACGCGGCCGGCAGGGCCACCGCCAGCAGCAGGAGCTGTATATGCTTCTTCATCTTGATAGGAAATTTAAAAAGGGCCGGCATAAAGCCGGCCCCGGGAATTCTTAATCGTTATTCGCTCCACCTACTTCCTCAGGGAAGGCAAAAGCGGTTGCATCCACCTCGGGATTCAGTTCAATACTGTCGAAGGTGATGGGCTGGGTGGGCCCGTTTTTGATGCCCTGGCTGATGGAGAAGGGGAAATACAGGCCATCCACTTCCTGGTAATCACTCATGGTGACATACTGGGTTTGTCCCTTCATCGGGCCGCTGTGGGATTCCGACTCCACGGCGATGGGCACATAGTTCTCGGCGTCGAAATAATAATACGACACGTCTTCAACCGATTGCCCGTCGATGGTCATGGGCTCCTTGACCAACTTGACCTTGTAGGCCTCGGTGCCCTCTACGGTTTCTTTGCCCATGAATTCCACGGTGTACCCCTTTTCCTGGTAGTCGAGGAAGGAATCCGGGAAATCGTTGGTGTTGAGCTTGAAGTTGGCGGTAGCCTCCGCGTCGCTCTTCTCGGCCTTCATGGTCATGAAGTTGGTACTCCAGAGGGTTTCCCCATCGAATACCCCCTGCTTGATCTCCTTGCCCTGGAATTTGACGATGGACATTTGCCGGCCATCGCTGAACTGGTAGATCTCCAATGGGATCTCCATCCCCTGGCTGTTTATCTTGGCCGACATTTTCATGCCCTTGATGGCTCTCAATTTATCCTTCCCGCCGATATTCTCGAAGTAGTTGTTCAAAATTTCATCGGCGGTCTGGGCCTGAGAAGGCACCCCGATCAGCAGGGCCAGCCCCAGCAGGGCGTAATGCATTGTTTTCTTCATAGTGTTACGTATTTTTTGAAAAGTCAGATATAAGGTATTGGTAGCTTAAATGTCCGAATTGTTTCAGGGAAAACCCACTTTTTTTTGCCGGAATGTTCTTTTTCGGGAATCTGATCGGATGCTGCACCCAAAATCGGTAGCTTTTACCCCGGGGAGGGGGGCTTGCCCCCCGGAAAACACCGGCCCGGGGGCAACTCCCTTTCGCCCGCAGGGATAACCAAATCTCACACGCCCTCCCGGCGCAGCACCTCCAGGGGAGGGCTGTTAAGTACCGAACGGCTGTTGAGCAGGCCTATGGCGAGCACCAGCAGGCAGATCACCGGAACGACCACCCCAAAGGGGACCCAGGAAGGGATGAAGGGGGTGTCAAACAGGTTGCGGGCCAGCAGTTCGGTGGCCCCCAGGGCTAACAATACCCCCATCAGGCTGCCGATGGCCCCCAGGAACAGGTACTCCAGGGCCGCAATGCGCAGGATCTGATGGCCCTTGGCCCCGAGGGTCCGCAGCAGCACACTTTCGCGGATACGCTGGAATTTGCTGGTCCGCACGGCCCCCAGCAAGACAATGAAACCTGTCAGGATGCTGAAGAAGGCCATAAAGCGGATGACCCAGCCAATCTTGTCGAGGATATCCGATACCACAACAAGCAGCTGCCTGATGTCTAGCACGGTAATATTCGGAAATTTCCGCACCAGCGCCTGTTGCAGGGCTGCAGAGCGGGCCGCATCGGGGGCACGGGTGGTCAGTACGTGGAAACGCGGGGCATTGTCGAGCACCCCGGGGGGAAAGACCATGGAGAAATTCAGCTGGAGCCGCCCCCAGTCGACCTCCCGGATATTGGCCACCACGGTTTCAAGGAGCACCCCCTGCACGTTGAACAGCATGCGGTCGCCCACCGTTACCTGGGCATCGCGGGCCACGTTGTCGGAAAGGGATACAGGCACCGGAACTTCACCCGAATAGGTCGCAACCCACTCCCCTTCCCTCAACCGTTCCGATTCGATCAGGGAATCGCGGTAGGTCACCCGGAATTCATGGCTCAAAATCCATTGGCTGACGGTGGAGGTGCTGTCTTCGCGGATTTCATTTACGGTGCGGTCCTTGATTTTTTCAAGCCGCATGGTGACGATGGGGATGTTCTCGAGCACAGGCATGCCTTCGGCCCGGGTGGTTTCGGCCACGGCCTGCTGCTGGCCGGCCTGCACATCGAGCAATATCAGGTTGGCCGAGGGTCGGTTGTCTTCCATCCGGGCCCGGGCCAGCAAGAGATCCTGTGAAAAATACAGGGTGCTGATCAGGAAAGTGCCGATGCCGATAGAGAGCACCAGCACCAGGGTCTGGTTGTTGGGGCGGAACAGGTTGAGCAGGCTCTGCCGGGCTTCAAAGCCCCAGGAATGCGGGAAATACTTCCTTATGAGTCTCATAAAGCCCCAGGCGATGGCCGCCAGAAGCGAAAAGGTAAGGGCGAGCCCGAAGACAAAGGCCAGGGCCCGGACGGCCTGTCCGAGCAGCCCGGCCGAAACACCCCAGAGCACCAGCACGATCAGCCCGAGCACCAGGGCAGTGAGCCGTTTCGACAGGCGGGAGGTCTGGTGCTGGATGCGCAGCACGGCCAGGGGGCTGATCAGCCACGTGTTCAACAAGGGCAAAAGGCCGAACAACACGGCCATGATGAGGCCGAGGGCCAGCCCCAGCAAGACGGGGCCCCAGTGAATGCTCCAGTCGAGCTCCAGGGGCAGGAAATCGCGGACCACCCGGGGGAATATCTGCTGGAGGGCCAGGCCGATGCCCGTGCCCAGCAACCCGCCCAGCAGGCCAATGCCGCTGATCTGGAGCAGGAAGATCAGGAAGCTCTGGCGACGGGTGGCACCCAGGCATTTCAGGATGGCGATGAATTGCCGCTTCTCCTTCATGTAAATGTGGACCGAGCTGGCTATCCCCAGGCAGCCCAGCAACAGGGCCACGAAGGCAACCAGCTTCAGGAAGCTCCCCACGTTATCAAAGCGGCGGCCCAGGCGCTGGCTGGTATCGGTGTGCAGGTCCACATCGGCATTGTTGCGGTCCATGATCGGGTCCCAAAGGTCATAGATCGCCTGCAGGTCGGCGTCGGGTTCTGCCTTGAAGTAGAAATTATAGCCCACGCGGCTGCCCACCTGGATGAGGCCCGTATGCTCGATCTCCCCGTACGGGATCCAGATGGCCGGGGCCACCGAGGTGGTAACGGCCGTATTCCCGGGGGCCATTTCGATCGCCCCGGCAATGGGGAGGGTCAGATTCCCCAGTTTTACGGAATCGCCCGGCCTGAGGGCGTATTGGGTCATCAGGGTGGCGTCGAGCAGGGCCCCGCCCCGGTCGATATAGGTTTCGGCGGCTTCGGCCGGCAGGGTCTCAAGGGCCCCGTAAAAGGGGTAGCCCTTTTCCATGCCCCTTACCCGCACCAGGCGCGTGCCGGGACGGTCGGGGAAAGCGACCATGGTGGCAAAATTCACTTCGCGCAGGTAGGTGCCCGGCATATGGTTGAGGCCGTCGAGCAATTCTTCCGAAGGGGGCTGGTCCATATCGACCAGGTAATCGGCCCCCATCAGCTCTTTGGATTGCCCGGCAATGGTCTCTTCGAGGGTGAGGCCGAAATTCTGGATGGCCACCAGGGCCCCGATGCCCAGCACGATGGATCCCATGAAAAGCACCAGGCGGTGCAGGCTGGCCCGCCCGTCCCTCCAGGCCATGCGCAAAAGCCAGCGCCAGCCGGCCGCGCTGGTAATAGGGTACCGCGCTTCCATCAGGCGTTTAATTCCTGGCGTTCGAAGACCTTTCCCCCTTTCAGGCGCAGCAGCCGGTCGCACCGACGCGCCAGTTCCATGTCGTGGGTCACGATGATCAGGGTGGTGCCCGCTTCCTGGTTCAGGTCAAACAGGAGGTTTACCACACGGCTGCCGGTTTCCTCATCGAGGTTGCCGGTGGGCTCGTCGGCAAATAGGACCTGGGGCCGGTTGGCAAAGGCCCGGGCGAGGGCCACCCGTTGCTGTTCGCCCCCCGAGAGCTGGCTGGGATAGTGGTGCCCCCGGTCGGAGAGCCCTACCTTCCCGAGCAATTCCCGGGCCACTTCGGCTGCCCGGGGTTCCCCTTGCAATTCCAGGGGCACGCTCACGTTTTCGAGGGCCGTCAGGGTAGGCAACAACTGAAAATTCTGGAAAATGAACCCAACCCTCCGGTTGCGCAACAGCGCACGCTCGTCTTCGGTGAGGGCTCCCAGGTCAGCCCCGCAGAGTTCGATGCTTCCGGTATCGGGTGTATCGAGCCCGGCACACAGGCCCAGCAACGTGGTCTTCCCGCTCCCGGAAGGCCCGACCAGGGCAAAGGTGGTGCCGGCCGGCACGGCAAACGTAATGTCGTCCAGTACGGTCAGCTGCGAGCCTCCGCTGGAATAGGTCTTCCGAAGCTCGCGCACGTTTAATATATTTGGCATAATTGTCGGTATTCCTTTCAAAGGCCCTGAAAATAGGCAATACAAATCAAAATCAGCAGCGAATGACCCGTACGAGCTTCTTAAAATTCTGTTATTTTTTGGGCATCCTCCTGGCAATGGGCTGCGGGGATGGGAAAAACGGGAAACCGACTGCTCCCGAAACCGAGCAGGCTACCGAGGCCCCTCAGCAAACTGAACCTGCAGCCCGCGCGACGATCCTGTTTTACGGGAATTCCCTCACGGCAGGCCTGGGGGTCGAACCTGAGCAGAGCTTTCCGAATCTGATCAGCCAAAGGCTCGATTCCCTTGGATACCACTATTTCGTGATCAATGCGGGCCTGAGCGGGGAAACCACGGCCAGCGGGGTGAACCGCCTGGGATGGGTGCTGCGCCAGCCGGTAGACATCTTTGTGCTCGAACTGGGGGCCAACGACGGCCTGCGCGGGATACCGCTGCATGAGACCCGGAAAAACCTCGAGACCATCATCGGCAAAGTGCGCGAGGCCAACCCGCAGGTGCAGATCATCCTTACCGGCATGCAATTGCCCCCCAACATGGGGCCTGCCTATACGGCCGAGTTCCGGGAGCTCTTCCCGGACCTGGCACAGACCTACGACCTCTTGCTGGTCCCCTTTTTGCTGGAAGGCGTGGGGGGCGTCCCCGAGCTGAACCAGCCTGACGGCATCCACCCCACCCCCGAGGGGCATGAGATCCTGGCCGAGAATGTCTGGAAAGTGCTGCAACCGGCCCTCAGGCGCGACCTTCAGCCATAACCATTCCGGATTGTACTATTTATTGAAGATCCTGCTGGGAGGCTGCGGGTTGAACGGCTATCTTGTGGCTGGGGGAAAGGGGCACAGCCCCGGGGGGAGCATCGCTTCCTGTAAGGAAATTGCGGGTTGAAACGGTATCTTGTTTCCGGGGGCAAGGGGCGCAGCCCCGGGGAACAGGCCTGGCCCAAGCCCGTCAGCCAACCCGCAGAAAAACATTCCATTCAGGCCATTCCCCTGTCATTTTTGGTGGAGAAGCTCAGCTCCTTCTTCACCCGCGAACCGGCGCGGCGGTACAAACGGGCTACCTGGGTTTCTTTTTGAACGGCTGTAACCTCAATGGCGCTTACCTGCACGATTTCCATCTTGACCGCAGCAACCTTCATTTCAGGGGTGCGGTTCTGGGCCTGGGCGGCCAGGCCGGTTAGGACGATCAGGGCGAGGGTGATTACAGCTTTCATGTCTTGCGATGTTATCTGTAATCAGAACGGGGGCTGCCTGTGCACAGGAGGTTGTGATTCGCCGAAAACCCCAATATTTTCGGTATCCGGGAAAACTCCGGTTAAACAGCACAAAATGCCCGGTGAACGGTTTGAAGGCAGCCGACATCTGGGCGAAAAAACGTGCATTTGATCGGCAGGGAGCAGGGGGCGAACGATCCGGAAAATTGAAATCAGAGGGCCAAAACCGGTTTTGCGCAAAGGCCTGCCTGCCTGATCAGGCGATGCCGAGGTCCCGTTTGGTAGTGAAGTTCAGCTCTTTCCTGACGCGCGAACCGGCACGGCGGTACAGGCGGGCAACCTGGTTTTCTTGCCTGGCCCCCGAAAGTTTGATTTCACCTACCTGGACCACTTCCATCTGAATAGCTTCAACCTTTACCTGGGCAGGGGCCTTCTGGGCCTGGGCCAGGGTGGTGAAGCAGAGGGCGATGGCAAGGGTTATAAGTGCTTTCATGGTTCGTTTCCGTTACTGTAAAGTAACGGAGAGGACCGATGACCCCCGGGGTTCAACCCGCTGAAAGCACCTTATTTTTCGGCATGTGACAAAAGGTCGGATTAAGTGGCTGAAAGTATCGGCAAACGGTTTTGGCCCTTGCTACCGCTTATCCGGAAAAAGTGCCTTTTATCGGAGGGATTTTGCTACACATACCCCAGGAACGGCAAGGGGTCCGGGCAGTTTTCGCGGAAGTATTCCAGGTCTTCGGCCGCACAAACCCCCGGATAGTCGCCCTGCCAGGTGCCCGGGTCGCGGATCAGCTGAAAGTGCAGGTGGGGCTCGTACCCCCCGTTCTCTTCAGGGTGGCCCAGGTACCCGAGCCGATCCCCCGCCTCGAAACGCCTGCCCACCCGGAGGCCAACCAGGCTTTCCGCACTCAGGTGGCCGTACAAGGTGAAGAGAGGGTGGCCGCCCACCCGGTGCTCGACTAAGATGACCGGGCCGTAATCGCCCGGGAAAGCGCGGTTTGCGAAGCTATGGACCTTTCCCGGGTATGGGCAATGCACCTCTGTGCCGGCCGGGGCCCAGAAATCGACCCCCAGGTGGATGTTGCGCACCGGGCTGCCAGTCCCTTCGAAATGCCCGAAATTGCGGTATAGCATGCGGGGTTCCAGGTACCCGCCAAAAGCCACGGCGGCCCCGGTCTCAGACAGTACGCGGGCCAGGTGCCCGGCATAGGCATCCGGAGGCTGCCCGCGCAGGTCCAGGGGCACATAACGGCCCCGGCTGAAAGCGATCCCCAGGAGCGGGCGGGGCTGTTCAGGGTGGAAAAGCATGCCCCAAATATCGTCAAAATCGATCTCGCGGAACCCGCTGTCGCCCTAAATCCCCCGAAATTCACACCCCTGCTGTAAGGAATTCCGGCCAGGGTGCGACCATTGCCCCGGGGCGGTTCAGAATTAACATGCCGTAAACAGGCATTCCGGGCCTGCCTTTGTAACTTGCCGGCAGAAAACAGTCGCTATGAAACCATTCCGCAGAACCATGATGCTCGCCGGGCTGGCCCTGGCTTTCGCATGCCAGTCGCACGCCAAAAAAGAAGCCGCCACGCCCGGGGCCGGATCGTCCGAACCGGAGGCAAAAACCGAACAGGACCTGTCAGGCTATCAGAAGGCCTACTTCGCCAGCGGGTGCTTCTGGTGCGTGGAAGCCATTTTCGAAAGCGTGAAAGGCGTGCAGGAAGCGGTGTCGGGATACGCCGGCGGCACCGAGGAGAACCCCACCTACGAGCAGGTGGGCATGGGGCAGACCAGCCATGCCGAAGCGGTCGTGGTCTATTACGACCCTGAGGAAGTCAGTTATTACGACCTGGTCCGCGTGTTTTTCGGCTCCCACGACCCTACCACCCTGAACCGGCAGGGCCCTGACCGGGGCCCCCAATACCGTTCCATCGCTTTTTACCAGAATGAGCAGGAGCGGAAAACCATCACCGATTACATCGGGGCCCTGGAAGAAAAGCAGGTGTACGATGCCCCCATCGTCACCCAGGTGGTGCCCCTGACCAAATTCTGGAAGGCAGAAGACTACCACCAGGACTATGAGCGCAACCACCCCGAAAACCCCTATGTCCAGAATATTTCCATCCCCAGGCTCAACCGGTTCAAGAAGAAATTCCCGGAGCTCCTGAAGGAAAACCAGCACTAAAGACCGACAGCTGTGTCAGCCCAGGCAGATCACCCGAATGCGTATGTAAATCGCTAAATGGGGTTCGGACAGGCCGAATTTGGAACCGGAGTGCCTAAAAGGTGAAGAGATAACGGTGCAAAGCACCCCCGGCGGGGAAGGTATTATTCCTGCAACCTGACGTCGCTGTACGAAGCATTGATCACGATCGATCGCCCTGCATCTTTGCTCTGGCGGTAGCCCTTGCGGACCCCGCTGGCCTTGGGGGCAGGTTCCCACATGATATAGGAAGGGTAATTTACATCTGAAGCCGTTGTGTTAACGGTAATCAGGTAGGCACCATCGGGCAGCTTGCACTGCAGGTCGCCGTTCTGAACGGAAATATTCATGCCCTTGAAGTCGGGGGCCACCTGGTGGATGCGCAGGGCCCCCAGGTTATTGCGGATCGAGGCTTCCCGCAACAGGCGGTCGATGGTCACCTCCGACGAAGTGGCGGAGAGGTCCAGGAGACGGACCTCATCCAGCACTACTTCATCTGAGAAATCGGCGCTCAGGCGCCCGCTGTTCCAGGCTTTCACCGCAATGGGAGAATACCGGGCATTCACCCTGGTGTTTTCCCCATCGATGGTGGAGGCAAGCAACCTTGCGTACGACAAGGTTGCCTGCATGTTCCGGGCGTTTTCGGCCAGTTTCACCTCCCCGTGCCGCACATTGAGCTGCAGGCGTGCATTCTTGGGCATTTTGATCCTGATGGTCTTCTTGATGGTGAAGTTCCGGTCACCCCGTTCCCCCCTCATGAAGAACACCTTGGGGGCCTCCCCGCGCTGCCGGGCCTGCACCCGGGCCTCGGCCATCTGAGCCCGGGCTTCATCGCGCTGGCGCATGGCTTCAGCCCGCTGTTTCTCGCGCTCTTCCATCTGTTTGGCCCGTTCTTCCATTTGCTTGGCGCGCTCCTCCATTTGCTTGGCGCGCTCGCCCTGCTGCTCTTCCCAGCGCTTTTCCCACTCCTCGGCCCGTTCCTTGGCGCGCTGGCTCCAGGCTTCCATCTCGGCCTTGTACTCGGCATTGAACTTTTTGTCAAACTCCTTCTTCCAGCGGTCGAGGTAGGCTTCCCCTTCCTTCTCGTAGGCCTCATAGTCAAAGTGTTCAAAATGCATGGGCGGCATGGGCGGCATTTCTGGCAATACCATCAGTTCCGGGATCTCCGGGAGTTGCAGGTCATCCAGTAACAGGCCCACATCGGGGATCTCGGGCATTACAAAGTCAAAATCCATGTCTTCGTGGAAGCGGAACGACCAGCTTTGATCATTCTGGGTCCCGATTTCAACCCGGGAACTGTTACCCAGGATCTTCACGCCCCCATCCCTGAAAAAGGCTTCGGCCTCTTCCGGACTGGCCCCTTCCAGGGTCACTACTGCCTCGACCTGTACCTCGTTCTTGTTCCAGGTAGAAAATTCAATGTCGGCATAGCTCGTGTTGAGGGCCACCTCCACCTCGGGGTTTACCTGGAAAGTTTCCTTGAAGGTCCTGGATTGCTGTGCCCAGACCAGGGCCGGGCCCAGCAGGGCCCCCATACACAGCGCCTTAGACGCTGTTACTGCTAACTGTTTCATTTTTTGATTGTTTGAGTTCGTTCAACTTCGTTTTTAACTTTTGCAACAACTGCAACCGGATCTGGAAATTTTTGATCATGGCCGAGATGGTCTCCTCGTTGGGCCCGAACTGGTTCAGTTCCCCGACCAGGCTCTGGTACTCGGCATCGAGCTCCCGCAGGCGGGCCATATAGTCGTCGGCCATTTTCTTGTTCTCAGATGAGATTTCGAGGCTGGCCAGTTCAAGGGTAATATTGGCCGTGTAGTACTGCTCCACCTTCCGAAGGTCCGGGGAGAGGTCGCCCAGCGACAAGCCGGGCCGCGTTTTGACGCTGTCCTGGCTTACCACCTGCTGAGTCCCTTCCGGAATGGCCGGCACCGGCCGGAATACCCAGATGCCAAAGCCGAGCAGGGCCACCACCGACGCCGCCACCCCGAGCCAGCCCCAGGAGGGCCGCCTGCGCCTCGGGAAGGCTTCCGTCAGCCTTGCCTCAAAGCGCGCCTCGTGCCCCTCGGGCATTTGGTGGGCGCGGCTGCGTTCCCTTTCGAACAATTCCCTAAGATCCTGTGACATAATTTTGGTCTTTTAATAATTCTTTGAGGTACCCTTTGCCCCGCATCAGGCGGGTGCGGCAGGTAGCCTCCCCGATCCCCAGAATTTCCGAGATCTCTTCGTGGTCGTAGCCCTCGAGCAAAAACAGCTGCACCACGTACCGGTATTTGTCGGGCAAGTGCTCCATGGCTGCCCGAACCTCTTCGATGCCAATGTCATCGCTCACTTCCCACGAATCGGTTTGGGCCACCACCAGCCTGCCCTCCTCGAGCTCCACGAAGTGCTGCCGGCGCGCCTTCAGGAAATCAAGGCATCGGTTCACCACGATCCGCTTGAGCCAGGCGCCGAAGGTAACCTCTCCCCTGAACTGCTCTATTTTCTGGAAAGCCTTTATAAAAGCCTCCTGGGTCAGGTCTTCCGCATCGGCTTCATTCCCGACCATGCGCAGCGCCACGCAGTACATCCCCTGGGCGTACTTGCGGTACAGGGCCAGTTGCGCCTTCCGGTTCTGCTTCCTGCACTGCTCAATAAGGTCAGTCTGAAGTAGTGTGGTTTCCAGAGCTGTTGGTTTTAGTTGTCGCCTAAGAGACGAGCGCCCTTTGGCGGCGTTTCAAATTCGGTACACTTTTATGAAATTTTTGCATTTTTTACAGGGGCGGGGTTGGCCATACCCGGAATAACGAACCTGGCGCGCCTGTCGGGATACCAGAAGGTTGTCGTCAAGCCCTGCGGGCGCCGCCGATTTTAACAGCCTGAACCCTTCAATTTCGGCCAATTGCGTACCTTTAACCTGCTAAACAAATCGAAATGAAAATACTGAAATGGACCGGGATTGTAGTCATCGTCCTGGCATTACTCGTCTATTTTGTGGGGCTCCCCTTCCTGCGGGAACAGACAAAAAAAGCCAGCCCGGAGCGCACTGCCCATTACGAGGCGGCTGGGATCGCCCTTGATGTACACTACAACAGCCCCTCCAAAAAGGGGCGCGAAATCTTCGGCGGCCTGGTCCCCTACGGACAGGTCTGGCGCACCGGGGCCAACGAGCCCACCACCTTCACCGCCAGCAAAGACATCCACTTCGGCGGGAAACCCCTGCCCGCCGGCACCTATTCCCTTTGGACCATCCCCGGCCCTGACGCCTGGACGCTCATCCTCAACAGGGAGGTGCCCGACTGGGGCGTTACCCTGCTGAGCGGCGGCAGCAAAACGACCCGGAACCCGGAGGCCGATCAGCTGCAGGTAACCGTGCCCTCCCTGAACCTGCCAGAGGTGGTGGAAGAATTCACCATCGATTTCAAGCTGGTCAGGCGCGAGATGTACATGAGCCTGGCCTGGGACAAAACCGAGGTCCTGGTGGCCGTCAATCCCTGAAAGCCCGCCGTGCCCTCCCCTGACAAACCAGCGAGCGGCACCGGGCATTCCCCCGGAACACCCCGTCAACACTGGGAAACCCTGTTGGAGGGGCTCCTGGCGGGCAACCGCACGGCCCTGGCCCGGGCCATCACCCTGGTCGAAAGCAAGCGTGCCACCGACACCGACGCTGCAGGGCGCATCGTAGAGGGCTGCCTGCCCCATGCGGGCCGGAGCATCCGCATCGGGATCACGGGGGTGCCAGGGGCCGGCAAAAGCACCTTCATAGAACGCCTGGGGGGCATGCTCCTGGAACGGGGCCACCGCGTGGCCGTGCTGGCCGTGGACCCGAGCAGCAGCCTGAGCAAAGGCAGCATACTGGGCGACAAAACCCGCATGCAGCACCTGAGCCGGGCCGAGCAGGCGTTCATCAGGCCCTCCCCGGCCGGGGAGACCCTGGGGGGCGTGGCCCGCAAGACCCGCGAGACCATTTCCCTCTGCGAGGCAGCCGGGTACGACGTGGTGCTGATCGAAACCGTGGGGGTGGGCCAGAGCGAAACCGCCGTGCACGGCATGGTGGATTTCTTCCTGCTGCTGAAGATCACCGGGGCCGGAGACGAGCTGCAGGGCATCAAACGGGGCATAATCGAAATGGCAGATGCCATCGTGATCAACAAAGCCGAAGGGGCCAACCTGAAGGCAGCCCGCCAGGCCCGGGGCATCTTTGAAAATGCCCTGCACCTGTACCCCCCCAAACCCGGGGGTTGGGTGCCCAGGGTACTGTTGTGCTCCTCCACCGAGGGGACGGGCTTTGAGGCTATCTGGGACCTGATTGCGGAATTCCGCGAAAGCGCTGCTGCCAGTGGCCACCTGGCCTCCAAACGGGCCGGGCAGAACCTGCAGTGGTTCCGGCAGGCGGTAGATGACGGACTCCTGGCGCACTTCTATCAGCGGCCGGGGATACGCGAAGCCTATGAGCGCCTCCGGGAAGCGGTGCGCGCCGGCAGCATAAGCCCCTTCAGGGCGGCAGAGGCCCTGCTCGGGCAAATGGGGGGTACCCCCTCCTGAGCCGCGGCAGAAAGCCCGAAAAAAGAATTACCTTTGAACCCGAAACAACGCGCGTTCCATGGAGGTCTTGACCCAATCCCTGCTTTCCATCGTGGTACCCCTGTACAACGAAGAAGCGAATGTGGGGCTGCTCACCCAAAAGATCCACGAAAGCCTGGAAGGGTACAATTACCAGATTGTCTACATCGACGACTTTTCAACCGACCGCACGCGGCAGGTGGTACGCGAGCTGGCCGACCCGAAGGTACACCTGGTGAGCCTTAAGAAAAATTACGGGCAGAGCCTGGCCCTGGCGGCCGGAATCGACTATGCCGAAGGGGAATACATCATCACCATGGACGGCGACCTGCAGAACGACCCGGCCGACATCCCGCTCATGCTGCCCTATGTGCTCAGCGGGGAGTACGACGTGGTGACCGGCATACGCGAAAACCGCCGCGATTCGCTGGTCAAGAAGATCCCCTCCAAGATCGCCAACTTCATGGTACGGCGCGTCACAAAGCTCGACATCAAAGACAACGGCTGCGCCCTGAAGGTGTTTACCCGCACCATCGCCAAAGACCTGAACCTCTACGGGGAAATGCACCGCTTCATTACCCTGCTGGCCTTTCTGGAAGGGGCCCAGATCAAGCAGGTGCCCGTACGCCACCACCCCCGCCATGCCGGGGTATCCAAGTACGGGCTCGAACGGGTCTTCAAGGTGCTGGCCGACATGATGCTGCTGCTGTTCATCCGCAAGTATTTCCAACGGCCCATCCACCTGTTCGGGATCTTCGGGGTCGTGCTGATTTTGCTCGGCCTGGGGATCAACCTGTACCTGCTCGTTGTGAAATTCGGGTTTGACGAAGACATCGGGAACCGGCCCCTGCTCATCTTTGGCATGATGTTCATCCTGGCAGGCATACAGCTCTTTACCATCGGCATTGTGATGGAACTGCTCATCCGCACCTATTACGAATCGCAGAGCAAGCGGCCGTACCGGATCAAAAATGTTTTGATCGGTGGGCAGCCTGCGTAAAAAAGGGATCACCCTGCTGAAGTTCGCCTTCAGCGCCCTGCTGCTGTACTTCATCTTCGACCGGATTGCCTTCCGCGAGGTCTGGGCAGTAATCCAGGCAAGCCACTTAGGCTACCTGTTTCTGGCCCTCCTCTTTTTCATCGCCTCCAAGTGGGTGGCCGCCCTGCGGCTCAACCGCTACTTCCACGAGATCGGCCTCCCTCTTTCGGGCCCCGCCAACCTGCGGTTGTACCTGCTGGGGATGTTCTACAACCTGTTTTTGCCCGGGGGCATCGGGGGGGATGCCTACAAGGGGTACGCCCTGCACCGCGCTTTCGGGACCCCGGTCAAAAAACTGGTGGCCGTGCTGTTGCTAGACCGCATCAGCGGCATGTACGTACTGTTTGCCTACAGCTGCCTGCTGCTGCTCTGGCTTAACCCCGCCTGGCTGGAAGGCTATGGCTGGGCGGTGTGGGTGTTGCTGCCGGTGAGCCTGGGGGTTTACCTGCTGCTCCACCGGCGCTTCTTTCCGTACGTCATGAAGGTTTTCTGGCCGGCTACCGGGTATTCGGCCCTGGTGCAACTGGCCCAGCTCGCCTCGGCCGGCTGCATTTTGCTGGCCCTGGGCGTGGCGGCCGAACAGCTGCCCTACCTGCTGCTCTTTTTGGTCAGCAGCATCGTGGCCGTGCTGCCCTTTACCATCGGGGGCATCGGCAGCCGCGAACTGGTTTTTTATTACGGGGCTGTTTGGCTGGCTTTGCAGGAAAGCACCTCCCTGGGGGTCAGCATGCTGTTTTTCGGGATCACGGCCCTGGTATCGCTCTGCGGCATCGCCTACCACTTCCGCAAACCCGACCTGCGTTTGGAGCAGGGACAAGGTCCTATTGAGGGGTAAGGTGCAGCAAATAGCGCTTCCGCAGCACTTTTTCACGGGTGGCCGGATTCAGGAACCGCGCCTGCAGGCGGCTGATCCTAAATTGGTCAGCGGCCAGTTCACGGTCCCAGCGGTACCCTTCCTTCCCAAGCCTTTCACGCTGTTCTTCCGTGGCGTAAAGCCATAAAGGGGCGTTAGCCATAAGGCGACCCGGGGCGACCTGCTCCACCGGGCGGCCGAAATAAAAATCCAGGGCCCAGGTATGTTCGGCGTCGAGCTTGTAGATCACCTCGACGGGCAGCGCTTCCTGTTCGATGCGCCGGGCGATCGCCGACCCGGCCTGGTATTCCAGGAGCCTGGGGTAGAAATAGCCGTTGAGCCCCGCATTGAGCACCACGCTGGCCAGCAACGAAATCCCCGCCAGGCGCGCCAGCGGATCTTTCAGGCGGGTCCATGCCAGGTACCCGGCCCCTGTCCCCGCCAGCACCAGGGCAAGGGCCACAACCCCAGGCAGGGGAAAGACCCAGAAAAAGATCAGGGCGAGGGCCAGCACCACCACCCCGAGGATGCCGGCCTGCAGGCGGGCGGCCCTGCGGAGCCACTGCAGCCGGCCTTCCCGGTGGCGGGCATCGAGGTACCCTCCGGTGAGCACTGCAAAGAGGGGGATCAAAATATTCAGGTAGTGGGGTAGCTTGAACTGCGCAAAGCTGATGATGATAAAAATGAGGGTAATGCCCCCGGCCGTGAGCCATTCCCCGGGCAGGGCCGTTCGGGCGCGAAGGGCCTGCCACCCATCGCGCAGGCGGGTGCCATAGGCGGCCAGCCCCATCAGGGTCCAGGGGAGGAAGACCCACAAAAAGGTGTGGAAAAAGAAGAAGTAGTCGCTGCTGTTCTTGCCCACGCCCTCCCCGCTGAGCCGCTCAAAGCTCTGTTCCCAGAAAATGAACAGAATGCCGCTACGGTGGTCGCGGCCCCGTATCACCTTTTCGGGGTGCAGGTCGAATTGCTGGTAATAGGCGTACAGCATGGGGGCAATGGCCAGGGCAAAAACGGCCAGGCCGAGCAGCAACCGGGGGTCGGCCAGCCGCTTCCACCCCCCTTTTGCCAGCAGCTGGCAAAGCAGCGGCAGGCCGATCACCAGCAGGGCGATCTGCCCCTTGGTCGAAAAGGCCAGGCCCGCCCCCAGGGACCCCAGCAAAAGGCCCCACAGGCTGCCACCCTTCAGGTAGCGGGCCAGCTGCCAGAGGGCAAAGGCGGTAAAGCCGGTGAGCACCGCATCGGTGCGCACGTCGATCACAGAAAGCACAATGGTCTGTGCGCTCAGAAAGACCAGGGCGGCAATTCGGCCGCTGTTCGGGTTGTAGAGCAGCCTGCCCAGCCCGTAAGAACTGTAGGCACCCAAAAGGGTCAACAGCAGGGCCGGGATGCGGTAGGCCCAGTCGTGGAGCCCGAAGACGGTATAGGAAAGGGCGGCCAGCCAGTAATGCAGGTGCGGCTTGTCGAGGTACTCCTCGGTCCCCTTCCAGAGGCTGAGCCAGTCGTGCTCCTGCACCATCCGCATGGCCATCACGGCAAACTGGGCCGAATCATTCTCCATCAGGGTGGCGGATAACCCGATCCCATAAACAGCCAGCAGGGCCGCCAGTCCTCCCCAGAAAAGCCTCCCCCCTATCATGGGAACCATTTTTGCAATGCCCGCGCGTAGAGGCGGGCAAAGATCCATCCAAAGAGGCCCCCGGCCAGAAAGCCGGTCAGCACATCAGACGGGTAATGCACCCCGAGGTATACCCGGCTGTACCCGACCAATACGCCCCACAGGAGCAGCAGGGCCATGCCCGCCCGGTAGCGTCGGCCCCAAAGCGCAGTAAAAAAGACAGCGAGGCCCAGCGCGTTGCCCGCATGGGCCGAAAAATACCCGTAGCGCCCGCCGCACGAAGGCTTGACCAGGCGCACCAGGCCCTCAAGCTGCGGGTCGTGGCAGGGCCTGAGGCGCTCCACGCCGTACTTGAAGAAATTCGCCAGCTGGTCGGTACAGGTGATCAGCAGGGCCACAAACACAAACATCAGGAGGGTGCGCTTCCAGCCCCACTGCCTCAGGGCCAGTATTGCCAGCAAGAGGTAGAGCGGCAGGGCCGTATACTTATCGGAGAGCAGGAGCCAGAAACGGTCCCAGCCCGGGCCGCCCCATCCGTTGAGCCGAAGCAGCCATTCCCGGTCGAGTTGGGCAAGGGCTTCCCACATATCAGGCGTCGTATCGGCTTACTTCCCGGTCGTAAAAGGCCGTGGCCTCCTCAATCATACGGGCCGCCTCGGTCTCGAGCTCATCCCGGTCTTCGGCAGAAAACTCCTCGAGCCATTCCACCTCATCGGTTTCCAGGTTCAGCACAAAGCGCGGAAACTCGGTATGCACAATGAAAACAGCCGTCGGGTAATCGGTGTTATCGGCCAGCAGAAATTTGGGTAATTCCATAGGGTTTCAGGGCTATCGGTTCACAGGGTTTTTCAGGTGGGTGTCAACAAACCCGACCGGTTCCGGAACCGAAGATACAACATTATTGCAGAGGCCGTAAGCCCGGCGAGCAGCCCGATCCAGATCCCGATGTTCCCGAGGTGGGTGTGCAGCCCCAGGAAATAACTCAGCGGGAAGCCGATGAGCCAGTAGGCGACAAAGGTGATCAGGGTGGGGATGCGCACGTCCTGCAGGCCCCGCAGCGCCCCGAGGGCCACCACCTGCATGCCGTCGGAGATCTGAAACAGGGCAGCCACCCCCAGCAGCTGGGCCGCAATGCTGATCACCTCGGCATTATCGGCCTGGTTGACCGGGTCAGACAAGTCGAGGTACAGGGTGGGCAGCCAGTGCCGCCCCAGCAGGAAAAGGGCGGCAAACGCCGTCATGGTCAGGATGGTCATCAAAAAGATGGAAGCCGCAATCCGCCGGAGCTCCGGGAAATTCTGCTGGCCCAGCTGGTTGCCCACCCGAATCATGGCCGCCACCCCCAGGCCGGTGGCAAACATGAAGGTCATGCTGCTCAGGTTCAGGGCGATCTGGTTGGCAGCCTGCGGGTTTTTGCCCAGCACCCCGCTCATCCAGATGGCCGCCGTGAAGATGGCCACCTCAAAAAAGAACTGCAGGGCCGAAGGGAAGCCCAGCCCCATGATCTTGCGAAAGATGGCCTTGCTCACGGGGCGAAAACTGAAATGGCTCACATACGGGGCAAAGGCGGCCCGCCTTTTGAAAAGGAACCAGAGGAAGAGGCACATTCCCACCCGGGCAAAAAGGGTGCCCACGGCGGCCCCCACCACCCCCATGCGCGGAAAGCCGAAATGCCCGAAGATCAGGAGGTAGTTCAGGGTAATGTTGATCACATTGGCCACGATGGTGGCATACATGGGGTAACGCGTTTGCGACAGCCCTTCCGAAAACTGCTTGAGCGCCTGGAAGATAACCAGGGGCACCAAAGAGAGGGCCACCAGGTCGAGGTATGGCAGGGCCAGGGTTACCACCTCTGGGGGTTGCTCCATGTGGTGCATGAGCGGCCTGGCCAGCAAGACCATCCCGAATAGCGCCAGGCCCATCAGGCTGCAGAGCACCAGCCCGTGCCGCAGCACGCGCCTGACCTGCGAGGCGTCGCCCGCCCCGTCGGCCTCGGCCACCAGGGGGGTAATGGCTGTGGAAAAGCCGATGCCCAGCGACATGGCCACGAAGACAAAGCTGTTCCCCAGGGAAACGGCTGCCAGCTCTGCCGTGCCGAGCTGGCCCACCATCACGTTGTCGGCGAAGGCCACGAAAGTGTGCCCCAGCATGCCCAGGATTACGGGGGAGGCGAGCTTGAAGTTGTAGCGGAATTCGCGGGTATAGGCGTTCAGACGGGCCATGGAGGGTCAGGTACGGGTTCGGGTTCGGGTGGGCCTGTTTTATTCGTGTTCCTTGGCCGCTTCCCAGTACCGGTCCATCTCGGCAAGCGACATGTCGTGCAGGTCGCGCCCCGCCTCGGCCGCCCGGGCCTCGAGGTAGCGGAACCTGCGGATGAATTTCTTGTTGGTGCGCTCCAGGGCATTTTCAGGGTTCAGCCCCAGAAAACGGGCGTAGTTGACCAGGGAAAAGAACACATCGCCCATCTCGCTTTCCAGGGCCTCCCGGTTGCCCCGGGCCCGTTCGGCCTCCATTTCCTCAAGCTCTTCGCGCACCTTTTCAAAAACCTGTTCGGGGCGCTCCCAGTCGAAGCCCACCCCGGCCACTTTTTCCTGGATCCGGTTGGCCTTTACCAGGGCCGGCAGGCCATCGGGCACCCCTTCGAGCACGCTCTTCTTGCCCTCCCTGAGCTTGATCTTCTCCCAGTTGGCCTTTACCTCGTGTTCGTCCTGCACCTCCACGTCTCCGTAGATATGCGGGTGGCGCCTAATGAGCTTTTCGCATATGTCGTTGGCCACGTCGCCCAGGTCAAAATCGCCGGTTTCCGAACCAATGCGGGCGTAAAAGACGATGTGCAGCAGCAGGTCTCCCAGCTCCTTCTTGACCTCGTCGAGGTCGTTCTCCAGAATCGCGTCTCCCAGTTCATAGGTCTCCTCAATGGTCAGGTGCCGGAGCGACTGCATGGTCTGCTTCCTGTCCCAGGGGCATTGCTCCCTGAGCTCGTCCATGATGGTGAGCAATCGGTCTACGGCCTGCAGCTGGGCTTCTCTGGAATTCATGGGCGGGTGTTTTGCGGCAAAGGTACAAATCCACTGCTTTTGGCAAGCCCGGGATTTTACTGTATTTTTAGGTCTGCAACCCTAACCGCTCCCCGTTCTCAATGTGGCATAAAACCCTGCTCCCCCTGGGCCTGCTGCTGCTCTCCTGCCAGGCAGACCCGCCCTATGACGTGGTGATCCGCAACGGACAGCTCCTCGACGGCAGCGGTGGCCCGGCCGTGCGCGCCGACCTTGGCATCCGGGGCGATACCATTGCGGCCATCGGCGACCTGCATACGGCCCTTGCCCTCAAAGAGGTCGATGCCTCGGGGCTGTACCTGGCCCCCGGCTTTATCAACATGCTGAGCTGGGCCAACGAATCCCTTCTCGTTGACGGGCGCTCCCAAAGCGACCTGCGCCAGGGGGTGACCCTGGAGGTGCTGGGGGAAGGCCGTTCGATGGGGCCCCTCAACGAGCAGATGAAGCGCGAAATGCTGGATGGCCAGACAGACTACCGCTTCGACATCCCCTGGACCACCCTGGGCGGCTACCTGCTGCACCTCGAGGCCAAAGGGGTCTCTACGAATTTCACCTCCTTTGTGGGCAACGGCACCCTGCGAGAATATGTGATGGGTTATGAGAAACGGGAACCAACCCGCGAGGAGCTCGAGGCCATGAAAGCCCTGCTGCAACAGGCCATGGAAGAAGGGGCCGCGGGCCTTTCCACCTCCCTGATCTACGTGCCCAGCGGGCACGCCCGCACCAGCGAGATCACCGAGCTGGCCAAAGTGGCCGCCGGGTACGACGGCATGTACATCTCCCACATCCGCAATGAGGAAGACAGCCTGCTGTACGCGGTAAGGGAATTGATCGAGATCGCCGAAACGGCTGGAATCCGTTCGGAGATTTACCATTTCAAGGCGTCGGGGCAGGCCAACTGGGGCCTGCTCGACAGCGCCATCGCCCTGGTAGAAGATGCCCGGGCCCGCGGGCTGGCCGTCACCACCGACATGTACATGTACAATGCGAGTTCTACCGGGCTGAACGTGCTCATGCCCGCCTGGGCCAAAGACGGGGGGCATGAACGAACCATGGAGTACCTGGCCGACCCGGCCCGGCGCGAACAGATCATACGGGAAACGTCCTTCCATGTTCCGCCTGAGAATATCCTGCTGGTGGGTTTCAAGAACCGTGCGCTTCGCCCGCTGATCGGGAAGACCCTGGCAGAGGTTTCAGCCCAACGCAACATCTCGCCGGCCGAGGCCGTCGCCGACCTCATCTTCGAAGATGACAGCCGCATCCAGGTGGTTTATTTCTCCATGGACGAGGAAAACATCAAAAAGAAACTCGCCCTCCCCTACATGTCGGTTTGTTCCGATGCTGGCTCCTACACGAACGAAGGGGTCTTTTTGCAGCAGAGCACCCACCCGAGGGCCTACGGGTCGTTTGCCCGCCTGCTGGCCCACTACGTGCGGGAAGAGGGGGTGCTGTCGCTCGAAGAAGGCATCCGCAGGCTCACCTCCCTCCCGGCCTCCAACTTAAAACTGGAAGGCAGGGGCCTCCTGAAGGAAGGCTACTTTGCCGATGTGGTGGTCTTTGACCCGGAGGCCATAAGGGACCATGCCACCTTCGAAGCGCCCCACCAGTATGCCACCGGGGTAGAACATGTCTTTGTCAACGGGGTGCAGGTGCTCGACGCCGGCACCCATACCGGGGCCACCCCGGGCCGCTTTGTAAAGGGGCCGGGCGCCCGGAAAACCAACCCTTAAAATGAGACGCATGAAACAGTTCCTGTTGCCGGCCCTGTTGGCCGTTTATCCGATCGCCTCCGGTGCCCAGCAGCCCGGCCTGATCGCCGAGGGGGCCGCCTTGCAGCTGGTCTCCGACCAGTTCAGCTTTACCGAAGGGCCGGCTGCGGCCCCAAATGGGGACGTCTATTTCACCGACCAGCCCAACAACCGCATCTGGCGGTGGGATGCCCGCACCGACCAGGTAGCCCTGTACATGGAGCCGGCCGGCCGGGCCAACGGCCTGTGGCTTGACGGGCAGGGACGGCTCCTGGCAGCGGCCGACGAAAAATTCGAGCTCTGGCGCATCGGGGCCGACCGGCAGGTGGAAGTGCTGGCCGACAGCTACAACGGGAAAAAATTCAACGGCCCGAATGACATCTGGGTACACCCGAATGGCACCATTTATTTCACAGACCCCTATTACCAGCGGCCCTGGTGGGAACGAACCGAAATGGAACAGGAAGCCCAGCAGGTGTATATGATTCGGCCAGGCCAAAAGGAAGTGGTCCTGGCGGCCGGCGAACTGGTACAGCCCAACGGGATCATCGGCACGGCCGACGGCCTGTACCTCTACGTGGCCGATATAGGAGATAAAAAGACCTACCGCTACACCATCGGGGCCGACGGCTCGCTCTCAGCCCGGAAGCTGCTGATCGACATGGGCTCAGACGGCATGACCCTGGATGAGCAGGGCAACCTTTACCTCACCGGAAAAGGGGTGCACATCTTCAGCCCGGAAGGCACCCTGCTGGCCCAGATCGAAGTCCCTGAGAACTGGACGGCGAACGTGACCTTTGGCGGCACCGACGGCAAAACCCTGTTCATCACCGCCATGGACTCGGTCTATACCCTCCGGATGGACGTACGCGGCATGTATGCGCAACCCGAACCTTAACGAACCTTACATGAGAAGATTCCTGATTTTCGCAAGCTTCTTGCTGCTCGGAACCCCGGCCCTGCATTCGCAGGCAGACAGCATTGCCCTCCCCTTTCAAAAGCCTGGCGACATTCGCTGGGAAGGGGGTGAAAGGCATTATTTCAGCCCCCTGTGGAACACCCAGGTAGTCACCAATGTCTCTTCCCCCAGCCTGGAGGTATATCGCCCGGCACCGGGCACCAACAACCGGGCCGCCGTGGTGGTGGCCCCGGGTGGCGGCCTCTTCGGCCTGAGCATCAACAGCGAGGGCCGGCAGGTAGCCGCCTGGCTGGCAGCAAAGGGCTTTACCGCCTTTGTGCTCAAATACCGCCTGGCCCCCACCGGGGCCGATGGGATCACAGAGGTTTCGAAACAATTTGAAACCGATCCGCAGGGGGCAATGGCCCGGGTGAGACGGGTACTGCCCTATTCGGTGGCAGATGGGCTCAGTGCCGTGGCCTATGCGCGCAGCCATGCCCGCGAATACGGGTTTGACGCAAACAAGGTGGGCTTTATGGGCTTTTCAGCCGGAGGGGCTGTGACCATGGGCGTAGGATATGAAGGCAAAGGCGACCAGGCTGCCGATTTTCTGGTTCCGGTTTACCCCTGGACCGATGCCTACGCGGTAGCCGATGCGCCTGAAAATGCCCCGCCCATGCTGGTGGTCTGTGCCACCGATGACCCGCTGGGGCTGGCCCCCGGGAGCGTGGCCCTCTATTCGGCCTGGCAAAAAGCCGGAAAGGCAGTGGGCCTCCATATGTACAGCCAGGGGGGGCACGGTTTTGGGATGCGTATCCAGAACCTGCCGTCAGATCATTGGATCGAACGCTTTTACGATTGGGCCAAAGTCCATATTTTAGAATTCCAGTAACACCACGCCCCTCATGAAGTTCCTTTCCGCCTGCCTGACGGGAAAATTCAGACTGCAACCCATGGTCGCCGGGCTCCTGCTGCTGTACGGGGCGGCAGGGCACGGCCAGGACCCCCGGCGCTTCGAAGCGGAGGTACAGGCCCTGAAGCAGCGCACTGAGGCCACCTGGAACCCCTACCGGCCCACCTTCCTCT
Organism: uncultured Robiginitalea sp.; assembly: GCA_964461555.1. GTDB lineage: Bacteria > Bacteroidota > Bacteroidia > Flavobacteriales > Flavobacteriaceae > Robiginitalea. The sequence continues at coordinate 54,253 of CAYWZF010000009.1, forward strand.
TTACCGGAAGTTCCAGCATACGTCTCTGGGAAGGCCTGCAGGCTTCCTTCCCCCAGGTGCAGATCGTCAATACGGGCTTCGGCGGCTCGCAGGCCTCCGACCTGCAGCACTACCTGAAAGACCTCGTCCTGGATTACAACCCCCTCAAGGTGTTCATCTACGAAGGCGACAACGACCTGGCCGAGGGCAAATCCGCGAACCGGGCACTGCGCGACCTGCAAGAGGTGGTGGCCGGGATCCGTTCCCGGTACCCGGGCATGCCCATCGTGTTGATCGCCGCCAAACCCAGCATCAGCCGGTGGAAGCTCCGCGCCAGATACCATAGGTTTAACCGAAAACTAAGCAGCTGGGCCGCCTCAGACCCCCTGCTGAATTTTGCAGATGTCTGGGGGCCCATGCTCCTGGCCGACGGCAGCCTGAACGAAGCCCTGTTCATCGAAGACGGGCTGCATATGAACTCAGCGGGATACCAGATCTGGCAGCAGGTGCTGGCCCCCTTCCTATATACAAACCCATAAACAAATACCATGAATAGAACGCAATGGAGCAGCCTGCTCATCCGCACCTCTGCCCTGGCCTGGGCGGGCCTGGCCCTCTGGGCCTGCAGGCAGGAAAGCCGGCCGCAGATCACCTTCCCGGAAACCGACCTCGCTGCGGCAGCCCTGATCCCCAAACCACTGAAAACCGTCGCCACGGGCGACGCCTTCGGGCTTGACCGGCACACGGCCCTCTACACCGCTTCGGGCGATGGGGAACTCAGCCAGGTGGCTGATTTCCTGGCGGTGCAAATCCGGGCCGTAACCGGGCTGAACCTGCCTGTGAACGGCCACAGCGAAGGGGAAGTGCACCGGGCCATCTACCTGAACCGCAGCGATGCGGGTGGGCCGGAAGCCTATGAACTGTACATCAGCCGCGACTCGGTGCTCATCAACTCGGCCACGGCCGAAGGGGCCTTCCGGGCGGTGCAAACCTTCAGGCAGCTCCTGCCTCAAAAGGCCAATGACACCCTGGCCCCTTACCCCATCTGGCCCATCCCCACGGGCAAGGTCAGCGATGAGCCGGCCTGGGCTTACAGGGGGGCCATGCTCGACGTGGCGCGCCACTTCTTTTCGGTCGAAGACGTCAAGAAATACCTCGATGTGATGGCCTACTACAAAATGAACGTGCTGCACCTGCACCTGACAGACGACCAGGGCTGGCGCATCGAGATCAAATCGTGGCCGAAACTTACCGAAGTGGGCGGCAGCACCGAGGTGGGCGGGGGCCCCGGCGGGTTCTATACCCAGGAAGACTACAAAGAGATCGTGGCCTATGCTGCCGAGCGCTTCATCACCATTGTGCCGGAGGTAGACATGCCCGGGCACACCAATGCGGCTTCGGTGGCCTACCCCATCCTGAACGGGAACGGGAAGACCCCTGCCCTGTACACGGGCACCAACGTGGGCTTCAGCACCTGGGATACCCGCAAAGACACCGTCTACAGCTTTATCGACGACGTGGTGCGCGAAATCTCCGAAATAACCCCGGGGCCCTATTTCCATATCGGGGGCGATGAGAGCCATGCTACCAAAAAAGACGACTATGTTTACTTCATCGAGCGGGTGGCACCTATTGTGCGCAAGTACGGCAAACGGGTGATCGGCTGGGACGAGGTGGCCAACGCCTCCCTAGACAGCACCGTGGTGGCCCAGTTCTGGGCCGACGAAGACAACGCCCGTAAAGCGGTGGCCCAGGGCATGAAAGTGCTCCTGTCGCCAGCCCGCAAAGCCTACCTCGACATGCAATACGACACCCTCTCGGAATACGGCCTGCACTGGGCAGCCTACATCCCGGTAGACACCGCCTACATCTGGACGCCGGAAAGTTATGCCGAAGGGATTTCGGAAGATGACATCCTCGGGGTGGAAGCCCCGCTCTGGTCAGAGACGATCAGCGAGATTTCCGAGCTGGAGTACCTGGCTTTCCCCCGTCTGCTCGGCTATGCCGAACTGAGCTGGAGCACCCCTGAGAACCGCAACTGGGAAAACTACAAAGTGCGGCTCGGGGCCCAGACCCCCTATTTCCGCCGGATGGACATCCGCTATTACCCGTCGGCCCGGGTGCCCTGGCAGGAACCTGAGGTACCGGAGCCCATCCGGGATTAACCTTAAAGAAAAATCCCCCGGTGCCCGGGGGATTTTTTATTTGGGCAGGCCCTTGCCGTTGCCGGGGCCCGGTAACCCGGGATTTTGATTATTCCGCGCCTTCTGCAGAATCTCCTTCCGCTTCGGCCTCTGCCTCAGGTTCGGAGAAATCGGTGATCCCGTTGTCGTGCAAAAGGTTGTACCACTGTATCACCTTGCGGATGTCGCTGGCGTAGACCCGGTCTTCGTCGTAGTCGGGCAATACCTCGAAGAAGTAGGCTTCCAGGTCGGTTTTCTCGGCCTTGTGGCTGAGCGGGGTTTTCCCGCCATTTTCCTTCTCGTGGATACGGGCGAAAACCGTGCGGAGGGGCAATTCTTCCTGCAGGGTGTAGATGGCGATCTCGGAGAGGATGCTCACATTGCCGGTCATTCCCACGCTTACCTTTTTGCCGTCGAGGAGCGATTCGGCCACAAAACCCGTACGGGTCTGGGTGAGCAGGCGGAACAGGCCTGGCTTGCCCCCGATGGAAAGGATCTTTTCTAAACTCATAGTCGGTTTGTAAAATCGCTTGCAAAGATGTCAAAAAAACTTCGGGTGGCGCCTAAAATTAACACCCCCTGGCCGGGTGCCGATCAGCGCCCCTTTTTCAGGGCCGGGAAGCGCATCTTGTAATCGACCTGTACCTTGCCCCTGGAAATATCGGTGAGCCTCCCCTTCAGCAGGCGTTTCTTCAGGGAGGAGAGCCTGTCGGTGAACAACACCCCCTCGATGTGGTCGTACTCGTGCTGGATGATGCGCGCGAGCAGCCCTCCGAATACTTCTGTGTGTTCTTCGAAATGCTCATCCTGATACCGGAGGGTCAGGGTTTCGAGGCGGCTGACGTCTTCGCGTATGTCAGGGATGCTCAGGCATCCTTCGTTGAAGGCCCATTTGCGGCCGCTCTCCTCCTCGATTCGGGCATTGATGAATACCCGTTTGAAATCGCGGAGGGTGTTGCGCTCTGCTTCCGGCAGATCGTCATCATCGGCAAAGGGGGAAGCATCGATCACAAAGAGGCGGATAGGCCGCCCGATCTGGGGGGCCGCCAGGCCCACCCCACTGGCCTGGTACATGGTTTCCCACATACTGGAGATAAGCCCCGGAAGGTCCGGGTAATCGGGGGCAATGGGTTCGGCCTGTTTCCTCAGCACCGGGTCTCCATAGGCTACGATAGGTAGAATCATAGTTCTTTTCGGCTTAAATACGCTTGCAGGATCAGGGTGGCGCTGATCTGGTCGACTGCCGCCTTGTCTTGCCGCTTCTTCTTTTTCATCCCCCCCTCTACCATAGACCGCACGGCCATTTTGGAAGTGAACCGCTCGTCTTGCCTGGCCACCTGCAACCGGGGGAAGCGCTCCTGCACACGGGCGATGAATGTCCTGATTTCAGGCTCCACCTCAGAATGGGTGTAATCCATCCGACGGGGCTCCCCGACCACCAGGCAGGCCACGTCTTCTGCTGCGAAGTAGTGCTCCAGGAACCCAAGCAGGTCTTGGGTAGGCACGGTGTCCAGGCCCGAGGCAATGAGCTGCAACGGATCCGTTACGGCAACACCCGTCCTCTTTTTTCCATAATCCAGCGCCATGATCCGGGCCAAGGGGAATTTTTTTTGCAAAAATAACGCATAAATCGTTATGCCTGTAAAAAGGCCGGCCCATTTGGCAGGTAGGCCCTATCTTTGCCCAAAACCCATATTCATGGAGGCATTGCGCACAACCATAGAGGCCGCCTGGAACGACAGGCAGTTGCTCAAAGACCCTGGCACCCAGGCTGCCATCAGGGAGGTCATCGACCTGCTCGACCTCGGGAAGCTCCGTTGTGCCAGCCCCACGGCAAATGGCTGGGAGATCCAGGAATGGGTCAAGAAAGCCGTGGTCCTGTATTTCCCCATCCAGAAGATGGAGACCCTGGAGGCCGGCATCTTCGAATACCACGATAAAATACCGCTCAAGCGGGGCTACCAGGCCAAAGGGATCCGGGTAGTGCCCCACGCCGTGGCACGCCACGGCGCTTACATTGCCCCCGGCACCATCCTGATGCCGAGCTATGTAAATATCGGCGCCTATGTAGACGAGGGTACCATGGTCGATACCTGGGCCACCGTGGGCAGCTGCGCCCAAATAGGCAAAAACGTGCACCTGAGCGGGGGCGTGGGCATAGGCGGGGTGCTCGAGCCCCTGCAGGCCTCCCCGGTCATCGTGGAAGACAATGCCTTTATCGGCAGCCGGAGCATTGTGGTCGAAGGGGTACACGTCGAGCGCGAAGCTGTGCTCGGGGCCAATGTGGTGCTGACCGCATCCACGCGCATCATCGACGTAAGCGGCAGCCAGCCGGTTGAATACAAGGGCCGGGTCCCGGCCCGCTCGGTGGTGATCCCCGGGGGCTACACCAAAAAATTCCCCGCCGGGGAATACCAGGTTTCCTGCGCCCTGATCATCGGAAAACGCAAAGAGAGCACCGATAAAAAGACCTCCCTGAACGACGCCCTCAGGGAATACGACGTGGCTGTTTAAAATGCCGGGCAGGGAGTACCCCTGCCCGGGTGGCCGCCGTTAGGGATCTCCTACTGAATAGCCCCTCTCATTGCATACCTGGCAAGGGAAAAGCGGCTGCTTTGCTCTTTTGACAGCAGCTGGGCCCGGCCGGCGCGGGATTGATAATTTGCGAGATCTTTCCACATATTATGCCTGTTATACAATTTTTTCCTCGTTTCTTTGTTATGAAATTACCCCC
>CAYWZF010000010.1:0-23089 GCA_964461555.1 uncultured Robiginitalea sp.
CAGATCTTCTCCACCGCGGCCGACAACCAGCCTTCTGTGGAAATCCACGTGTTGCAGGGCGAACGCCCCATGGCCGGAGACAACAAGACCATTGGCCGCTTCCACCTCGACGGTATTCCGCCGGCCCCCCGTGGCACCCCACAGATCGAGGTAACCTTTGATATCGACGCCAACGGCATCATCAAGGTATCGGCTACCGACAAGGCCACCAACAAAACGCAGGATATCCGAATTGAGGCCTCCTCAGGGCTTACCGAAGAGGAAATCAAGCGGATGAAGGCCGAAGCCGAGGCCAATGCCGAGGCCGACAAGAAGGTCAAGGAACAAGCCGACAAGCTCAATGAGGCAGACGGCATGATCTTCCAGACCGAGAAGCAACTGAAGGAATTCGGCGACAAGCTCTCAGCTGATAAGAAGCAGCAGATCGAGGCTGCCCTCGAAGACCTCAAAAAGGCGTACGAAGGCAAGCAGATCGATGTAATCCAGCCGGCCCTCGACAAGATCAACGAGGCCTGGAAAGCCGCTTCTGAGGAAATGTACAAAGCCCAGGCCGAGTCGCAGCAGGCTGCAGGCCCCAACGGCCAGGACACGGCCTCAGGTGCCGGGGCCAAGGAAGGCGACAACGTGGAAGACGTCGACTTCGAAGAAGTAAAATAAGAATCGCGCCTTTCGGGCGTTCAGGTAAAGGGCGGATTTTTCCGCCCTTTATTTTTTGGGGCGTGTTTGTTTTTGGGTTTCACCGCGAACCTGTACTTTTATCATATGATTCCACGCATTGCTGCTTTTGGGTTTACCCTTTCGGCCCTGCTGGCGTTCGCGCCGACAGCCGCCCAGGAACCCGAGGTCTTTACCCGGGCCGACTTCCAGTTGCGCGGGCCGGTAAAAAGCTGTGTGGTCAAGGCCAATTACGGGGAAGAGCGTTTTGAGTTCGACCGGGAGGGCCGGCTTCTGAAGTCACTCACGCGCTACAATGATGCCGATTACGACATCACCTATTACATCTACCAGAACGGCCAGCTCAAGGAGCGGCGCGATGAAGTATACCGCAACAAGACCTTTGACCAGCAAACTTCCATTGCGCATTTTTACGAGCGCGACACGGCTTCGCACCGGTTGTTCGAGCGAATCGTGAGCTACGACCGGGATTTTCAGGAACAGGTGACCCTTGAGTACAGTGTGGAAGGTCGCCTGCAGCGCGTGGTTCGCTCCAATACGGAGGGAATCGATGAAACACAATACGAATACAGCAGCAACCCGGAAGAAGCAACCACGACGCACCCGATGGGCAGGGTGCTGCAAAAGTCGGTGCGCACCTCGGGGCATGGCCAGGGAAATCAGGGCCATACCGTGGAACTGACCCGGGAATACCTCGACGGGGAGCCCAGGCGCGCCCTCGAAAAAACACTCGATACGCGGGGCCTTCTGCTTGCAGAGACCGCTTACCGCTACGACCCTGCCAAAAAGGAATTTATCCCGGAGAAATCTACCCGATACACGTACAATGACAGCGGGCTTCTGATGCAGGAAACCACCCGCGCCACCGGGGTGGGCGATGCGCAGGCCCAGACCAGGAATTACGTGTACCAGATGGACGGGGCAGATCCCGGCAACTGGGTCAGGAAGGTGATCACCCCCGACAATACCGTGGTGGTGCGTCAGATCACCTATTACAAGCCCGAGCTGCCCGGGCAGCCGGCCGACAGCGTGCGGGGTTAGCCCAGGCTTGCAGGCCCTGCGAGCCATTCTTCGCGCAGCAGGCCGTAGACGCAGGTATTCCTCTTGAAACCGGAATCGAGGTACACATCGCGGCGAAGGATCCCTTCGAGCCGGGCCCCCAGCTTTTCGACGGCCCTGCGTGAGCGCGCATTGCGCTCATCGATCCGGAAGACCACCTTTTCGAAGCCCATGGGTCCGAAGGCCTCGCCCAGCATGAGGGCTTTGACCGCTGTATTGAGGCCCGTTCCCTGGAATTCAAATCCGATCCAGGTAGCCCCGATCTCCACCACCCTGTTGACCCGGTCAAGCCGCATGAAGCGGGTGCTGCCGGCCACCCGCCCGGCCTGCAGGTCGCGAATGAGGTAGGGCAGGCTCTGGCCTTCGGCGGCCTCTCGCAGCGCCCGCGACATATAGGCCTGAAAGCCTTCGGGCGTGTGCAGCACGCCGGGGGAGTACTGTATCAGGCCGGGTTCGGAGGCGACAGGGGCCAGCAGCCCGATGTTTTCGGGAGTCAGGGGCTCGAGCCGGGCCCGGGTGTTTTCGAGGATTCCAACGGGGTCCATATCAGCCTGAGATGATTTCGCGAAGGAGTTCGTGCCCCCCTTCGTACGGGCGCCAGTGCAGGCGGTCGCCAAACAGGCGCCGGGCCTGATGCTCCATTTTATGGCGGTCCCATTTCTCGAGGTAGGGGTCCCGGTTTCCGTAATGGATCTCAACCGTGGTTTCGGGCCGAAGATGCGCAAAATCGTTCGCGGTGAGCTCTTCCGGCACTTTCCCGGCGTAAAGCACCAGGCGCGAAGCCGGAATCTTGCGGCGGGCCACCCACCGGCAAAGCACGGAGACCCCCTGCGAGTACCCAAACAGTACCAATCTGGGGGCCTGCCCGAGGTTTTCTGCCTCCCAGAGCCCATCCAGGAAGCGCAGCAGGTTGTCCATGTTGCGCTGGGTTTCCTCGCGGGTCAGCCAGGAGGCGCCCACATGGGTGTAGCTGTCGTTGAGGTAGTAGAGCGAAGGCGCCTGGGGGGCCAGGATGTAATGCTCCCGGGGGTCGAGGTGCGTAAAATGCCGCAAAAAATAGCGCGACAGGTAGCCAATGCCGTGAAATACCACCCACACAGCCTGAGTTTGGGCGGTTCGCTCGTTCAGGCTGCTGTACGAACAGGTAAGCGGGCAGGTGATTAGGTGCTCCGAAGGGGAGCCTGCAGGCAGGTCGGACATCTGTAACGGCGGAATGATTACCTTTACAAAAATGGAAAATGAATGGACGATTACAAAGAAAAAATCCTCCAGGTTTGCAATGATGCCCGCCAGAATACCCTCATGCAGACCCTCGATATCGAATATATCGACCTGGGTGAAAACTGGCTGCTCGCCCGGATGCCTGTAACCCCGAAAGTTTACCAGCCCGACGGCATCCTGCACGGGGGCGCCACGGTGGCCCTGGCCGAAAGCGTGGCCAGCGCCGCATCGTATATCTTTGTGGATGCCCAGAAGTACGTGGTGCGGGGCATTGAGATATCGGCCAACCATTTGCGGAGCATTTCGGAAGGTTTTGTGTTTGCCCGGGCCTCCCTGGTACACAAGGGGCGCACCACCCAACTCTGGGAAATCCGGGTTACAGACGAAGAAGGCCGCATGATCTCCCTTTGCAAACTCACTACCCTTGCGCTTCCCAAAGCCGATTGAATTCCATGAAATGCTCGCCCAGCTGCGGTCGCACCACCGCAGCGGGCTGCCCTTTGCCCTGTACCGCAAACCGGGGGCAGCCCGGGTGCGGGCCGTACTGCAGGAAGACCGGCGGCTTCGGCCGCCCCGCAGCTGGGGCGAGCCCGGTTTCGTGCTGGCACCCTATGCGACCGGCAAGGCTCCTGTGATTGGCCTGCAGCCCGACCGGCTGTCGGAGGCCCATGTGGCAACCGAAAAGGCCGGTAAGCCCCCTGTGGAACTCCCCGAAGACGCGGCGCACCGGGAAGCCCACCTGAAACGGGTGGGGGAGGCCGTGTCGGCCATCCAAAGGGGAGACCTTGAAAAAGTGGTTTTGGCGCGGGCGCTGGAAGTGCCCCTGCAGGCCGATCCGTTCCGGGTCTTCGAAAATCTGATGGCCTATTACCCGGGGGCTTTCTGCTACCTGTGGTACCACCCCGACACCGCCATGTGGATGGGGGCCACCCCCGAGCTGCTGCTTTCCTTTTCAGGCGATACGGCCCGAACGGTGTCGCTTGCCGGGACCCTGCCAGCCACGGGCGGGCAACCGCCTGCCTGGGGCGCCAAGGAAATCCACGAGCAGCGGGTGGTAACCGATTATATCTGCTCCCGCATACGCGAGCAGGGCCTGGAACCCTGGACTGGGAGCACCGAAGCGGTGCAGGCCGGCTCGCTTTGGCACCTGAAGACCCCCGTTTCGATCAGGGCCGGGGCGGGGCAGCTCGGGGCGCTGCTCAGGGCCCTGCACCCGACCCCTGCGGTTTGCGGCTTCCCCCTGCACGCGGCACAGGCCTTCATCGCCTCCCACGAAGCCTTTGACCGGGAATACTACACGGGGTTTCTGGGGGAATCGGGCCTGGAGCACGAGGGGGCCTTCGAATTTTTCGTCAACCTCCGTTGCATGAAGATCTGCGAGGGGAAGGCCACCCTTTATGTGGGGGGAGGCATCACCGCGGCCTCAGACCCAGCGCGTGAATGGGAAGAAACCCGTCAAAAAAGCGGCACGGTCTGGGCGGCCATCAAGAATTCCGGCTAAGGGCATGGAAAGCACCGGGCCCCTTCGTATTTTTGTCCCGGTTATGAAGTACACCGACATTCCCCTGGCCCATACGGTCGTGGCCCTGTGCAAGGCCCATGGGATAAGCCAGATCGTCATTTCCCCCGGGTCGCGCAATGCCCCCCTGATCAACGGCTTTACCGGCGACCCATTCTTTGAATGCTTCAGCGTGGTCGATGAGCGGAGCGCCGGCTTTTTCGCTTTGGGGCTCAGCCAGCAAAGCGGGCAGCCTGCCGCTTTGGTCTGCACCTCCGGGAGCGCCCTGCTGAACTATTACCCGGCGGTGGCCGAGGCTTTTTACAGCCGTATCCCGCTATTGGTGTTGTCGGCTGACCGCCCGCCGTACAAGGTGGATATCGGCGACGGGCAGACCATCAGGCAAGAAGGGGTGTTCGGCTCCCATATCGGGTATGAGGCCAACCTGCAGCAGGATCTGACCCATGCCCCTGAGAAGATCCGATGGCCTGAAGGACAAGCGGCCCCCTCCGGTGCCGGTCTCGTAACCCGGCAAAGCCAGCGACAGGCCTCCAATGAAAACGAAATAAGGCAGGCGATCGGGGCCGCGCTCGACCAGCGGCTGCCCGTCCATGTGAACATCCCCTTCGAAGAACCGCTTTACGGCACCCGGCAGACCCCTCCGGTAAAGGTGCAGGTTGCGCCCCTGCCCGAAACGATGCCTGCCCCTGTGGAAGCCGGCCCGCTTTCAAAGGTTTGGGAGCAGGCCGAACGCAAAATGGTCCTGGTGGGGAGCATGGCCCCAGGGGCCATCCCGGCCCATTGGCTCGACCAACTCGCAGCCGATCCGTCGGTGCTGGTCTTTACCGAGACCACCTCGAACCTCCACCACCCCGGGTTTTTTCCGAGTATCGACAGCGTGATTGCCCCGATGGAACGCGGCACCTCGGCCGGGGCCGGCTTCCGTGAATTGCAGCCTGAGGTACTGCTTACCTTCGGGGGCATGGTGGTTTCCAAAAAAATCAAGCAATTCCTGCGCCGCTTCCCCCCGAAGCACCACTGGCATGTAGACCGGCACCTGGCGTACGACACCTATTACTGCCTTGAACGGCACATCCGCCAGTCGCCGGCCGACTTTTTGGAAACCCTCCTCTCCGGGTCGGGCACGCATGCAAATTCAGGCTACCGCCCGGGGTGGGAGGCAGTCTGGAAGCAGCACCAGCAAAGGCGCACGGCCTATCTGGAGCAGATCCCCTTTTCGGATTTCTCCGCTTTCTCGCAAATCCTTCAGGCCATCCCGCCAGGATATCAGGTACACCTGGCCAACAGCTCCACGGTGCGCTATGCCCAGCTCTTCGAGATGCGGGCCGAAAACCCGGTGTTCTGCAACCGGGGCACCTCCGGTATCGAGGGAAGCACCTCCACAGCCGTCGGGGCCGCCTGGAACTACCCCGCCCCCACCTTGCTGATCAGCGGCGACCTGGGCTTCCTGTACGACTCCAACGGGCTCTGGAACCGCTATGTGAGGCCTGATTTCAGGGTGATTGTGATCCACAACGGGGGAGGGGGCATATTCAGGATCCTGCCGGGGCACGAAGAAAATGCCGCTTTTGAGACTTATTTTGAAACGGTGCACGGGCATTCCCTCCAGCCCCTCTGCGAGCTGCACGGGCTCGATTACCTGCGCGTCGATTCAGGTGCCGAGCTCCAGTCAGCCCTCCCGGCCTTTTTCGGGCCTTCCGGGAGGCCCGCCCTGTTGGAGGTTCGCACCCCGAGGGAGCTCAACAACAAAATTTTGCTCGGATACTTCGAATTCCTAACTTAGGTCGATCGACTACCGGGCCTCAAAAAACCTCTCAAGCCTATGGGCAGCAAAAAAGACGAATGGATGGCGCTGTATGCGGCCGACATCCGTTCCAAATTCGGGCAGGAACCCGATATGGATTTTCTTGGCAAAGTTACATCAGCCCTGGGCCCTGCAATTTACAACCGGGATGCCTGCAAGGTTTCAGGTTCTTCCGAATCGGAGCTCCTGACGGTCAAAACAAATTTTCTGCAAAAGAAGCTGGGCCTGGCAGAAGGTCCCGGACTGATGGAGGCCATACACGAGGTGATGCAGGCCTACGGAAAATCGGAGCGCAATAAGTACCGGGCGGTCATCTATTACATGCTGGCCAGGCACTTCAACAAGGAATCGGTTTACCAATAATGCCAGGGGCCTTTGCAGGCCAAAGACAAAAGCGGTCGCCACGGCCCGCATACAAGCTATGATCGAACTCGGGAATTATAACACCCTCACTGTCAAAAGAAGCAGCCGGTTCGGCCTTTTTTTGGGCGACAATGATGTAGACGACCTGCTCTTGCCGGCCAAGTACGTTCCGGAAGACCTCAAAATAGGAGATACCGTGCGGGTCTTCTGCTACCTCGACCACGAAGAGCGGCCCGTGGCAACCACCCTCGAGCCGGCCGTGACCCGCAACCGTTTCGCGGCCCTGGAGGTTGCCGAAGTCAACCAGTACGGGGCATTTATGGACTGGGGCCTTGAAAAGCACTTGCTGGTCCCGTTTCGGGAGCAACCCGTCAGGATGGAAAAGGGGCGGCGATATGTGGTTTATTGCTACCTCGACCCCAAGTCATTCCGGCTGGTCGGTTCGGCCCGGCTCGACCGCTTTTTCGAAACGGATACCTCGGCCCTTCAGGCAGGGCAGGAGGTAGAGCTGCTGTTCTACCGCCCCACCGACCTGGGGTGGGAAGTGGTGGCAGACCAGCGCTACAAGGGACTGGTGTTCCGCGACCAGATCTTCCGCAAGGTGCAGGCGGGAGAGGTGATGACCGGTTATGTCAAGAGCCGGCGTGCCGACGGCAAGCTTGACCTGGTGCTGGAAGCCCCGGGGGTCAGGCGCCTGGGGCCGGCTGCAGAGCGCATTTACAAGGCCCTGGAAGAGGCCGGGGGCATGCTGCCCCTGAATGACAAATCGGCCCCGGAAGCCATACAGGCGCGGTTGGGGATGAGCAAGAAGCTCTTCAAAAACGGGGTGGGCGTGTTATACCGGGAAAGGCGAATTGTGCTGAAGGACGACGGGATTTACCTGGCAGAAGGCCCCTCGGCAGGGGCAAAAAGCATACAGCGGCCCAAAGGCACCTGAGGCGGTATTTTATCACGCCATTCCCTTGTAGGAAAAAGGCAATTTGGTTACTTTTAACCGAATTTTTCACCAAATCCATCTACGAACATGCCTTTTATCGAAGAGAGCGACCTGCTGGAACTCCACAAGGACATCGACAAGGCCCATATCATCAACGAACGCCTGCTCGACCAGATCAAGTACAAGAACAAAGAGCTCAGGAGCGCCCGCATACAGCGGAATATCCTGGCCACGGTAACCGCCCTGTTTCTGATCGGCGCCCTGGCAGTCGCCTCATTTACTGCAGGGTTTACCTCCAGGCCCGAGCAGTCTTCGCCTGATTTGGTGAATGTTCCGCTCGACAGCCTGGATGTGATCAGGGAGCGCCTGAACAACCTCAAAGAGCAGAACGCAGAGCTGAGCCTGGTGAAGGAATTCTACCTGGCCCGGAAATTCCTTGAAAAAGATATCATCTATTCGGTGCAGGTTAAGGCCTTTGTTGACAAGAACCTCAACCTCGCCTCGGAGTCGCTGTCCAATACCCTTTTTGTAAAAGCCAACCCGTTCTACGCCTATTCCCTGGGGAACTTCGAAACCCTCGAAGAAGCACAGAAGTTTCGCAGAGAATTGGTCTCCATGGGCTTCAGCGATGCGTTTGTGGCCTCGTACCAGGACGGGAAACGGCTTAAAATAGAAGACCCCCAGTAGGCTTGCAACGGGTGAAGGTCTGGTTGCAGGCGGCCCGCCTGCGAACGCTGCCCCTGTCTGTATCGGGTATCCTCGCCGGGACGGCACTGGCCGCGGCGTACGGATATCACGACCGTTGGCTGTTCCTGCTTACGCTTTGCACCACCCTCTCATACCAGATTACTTCCAATTTCGCCAACGATTACGGAGACGGGGTCAAAGGGACCGATAACGAAAAAAGGATCGGGCCTCAGCGCGTGCTCCAGCAGGGGGCGCTTAGCGCTCCCGAACTCTGGCGCGGCATTTTGGTTTCGGCCGGCATCAGTGCCTTTTTCACCCTGGCTACCCTATACCGTGCCTTCGGGCCGGGGCAATGGGGGTACCTGGTGCTTTTCTGCGGGCTGGGCGCCCTTTCTATATGGGCCGCCATCCGGTATACGGTCGGAAGCGGGGCCTACGGGTACCGCGGGCTCGGAGACCTATTCGTTTTCCTGTTTTTCGGGGTATTGAGCGTGCTGGGCACCCTGTTCCTCTACACCCAGCGCCTCACGGCCGAAGCCCTGTTGCCGGCCCTGGCCGTTGGGGCCCTTTCCACGGCCGTGCTCAACCTGAACAACCTGCGCGACCGGGAATCTGACCGGGAAGCCGGGAAAAAGACCCTGGTGGTGCTGATGGGGTATCGCAACGGCCTTGCCTACCAGGTCGCCCTTTGCGCAACGGCCTTTTTGGCCATGCTCTGGTTTGTGAGCCTGCGGCCCAACCCGGCGCGGACCGCCTGGTGTTTGTTGCCCTTTGCCGTGGTGGGGTGGCACGTTGCGGGGCTGAGCGGGAAAAAAAATCCGGCCGACCTAGACCCGGAGCTGAAGAAAATCGCCCTCAGCACCTTTTTCATGGCGCTGATCCTCTACCTGACTGAATCATAAAAATTTGTAAATTTGAAAGCAATAACCTGTTAAACCCTCGTGATTTTGGAAGCACCTATCAAAATACTTATCGTTGAGGACAATGTGATTATTGCAGACGACATGCAGTCCATGCTGGAAGAGATCGGCTATGAGATCGTCGATAACGTGATCGTGTATGAGCAGGCCGAGGAAGTGTTGCGCACCAAAGAGGTAGACCTGGTGCTGATCGATATCATCCTGGCCTCAGACAAAACGGGCATCGACCTGGGGAAACACATCCGCGATAATTATGACATCCCCTTTATCTTCGTGACCTCGAACTCAGACCGGGCCACAGTCGAGAATGCCAAGACCGTGAAGCCCAACGGCTACCTGGTCAAGCCCTTTGAACAGCAGGACCTGTACACCTCGATCGAGATCGCCCTTTCCAATTTTACGCACAGCAACCGGGCCAACCGCCCGTCCGGCCATTCCGACAGCAGCGAGGGGATCGCTTCCAATGCCCTGATGAAAGATTCCATCTTCGTCAAAAAGCAGCACCTCTACTACCGGATCCAATTCGACGACATCCAGTTTATCAAGGCCGATAACGTGTACCTGGAGGTAAACACCAAAGACAAGAAATTCCTGGTGCGCTCGCCCCTGAAGGATTACCTCGAGAAATTGCCCAAGAACAAATTCTACCGGGCCCATAAATCGTACATCGTCAACGTCGACCATATCGATGCGATCAACTCGAAGGATATTCTGGTCAACAATACCCTGATCCCGATCTCCAAAGACTTCAAGGAGTTCATCATTTCAGCCATGAATTCCTGATCCGGGGACCATCGATAGCGCAAATCCCGGTTTTCACAACAGCCAGCCCGCAGCTTACAACAATTTGTTGGTGTTATGGGAGGCACCGGCATATCTTAGCCATCGGATTAAAGGATTAGTTTTTTTCATTTTCATATAGTGTTCTCGTAAAAGAGTCTTGCCAGTGAGAGGTAAGGCTCTTTTTTATTGGCAGGTTGCCGACCACCCGGGCAAAGGCCTGGCAAAGGCCGCTCACCGGGCCCAAGAACCGCCCCCGGGCCATAAAACCCTTCCGAAAGGGGTTTTCACAACAAGATACCCGGTGTTTACAACAAAATTGAGGCGACCTGGCAGATACCCTCTATTTTTGAAGCTCTTAACTGTAAGAACGCCCCAAATCTTACCGTTTGATCCTAAAGGCTGTGTGTGAACACGGCCTTTTTTTATGGTGCCGCAGGGGCCGCCCTGGCGTTTGGGGCCGGGCACTTTGGCACAGACCACAGAATGGCGCCCGTTTACAACAATTACTGGGCTTTGCCGTTTAAAAAAAGTAAGTTTGATGCGGGTATGTTCAGCATATCCGGGCCCGCGACCGGGCATAGGGCAAATTGTATGAAAGGGTTCTTCTCGAAAGCATTATGGGCATGGTTGCTTTTGCTCCTCTGGGGCGTGCAGGGGCAGGATTTTTCCCTGCAGGATGAGGGAAGCCTGTACGCCTTCAAGCAACTCCCCAATGCCAAGGCCAAATACGATTTCTTTTTCGATTCCGGCAACCGGTACGACGTGGATTCACCCTATGACTGGCTCGATGCGGTCAATGCCGACCTCAACCAGGCCACGCGCCAGGGCGATTCCACGGCCATCCGCGCTTACCAGATCATGCAGGCAGAGCTGTACTTTGACCTGGGCGACTTCAACAAAAGCGTGGCCCTGGCCAATGAAATCCTGCTCGGGGTTCCCGAAACGGACCGGGCTGCCCTTGCAACAATTCTGGAGCTGATCGACCGCAACTACGGGGAACTCCAGCTCTACGACCGGCAAATTGAGATTCGCAGGCAAAAACGCGACCTCGGGTTTACCGAGAACATTTCGTTCTACGATATTTACTCCAACCTCGGCATGCACCGGAAGGCCATGAAGGACTATATCACCGAGCGCAAGAAAACCGTCGACACCGATGACCTTTACCAGCTGGCCGAATACGACAACGATGTGGGCACCTTTCTCCTGCTCGACCACTCCCCCCCGGCCCCCCTTTCGTATTTCAAGAAGGCCCAGGGTTACATGGCCATCTACCTGAACGACATCAACAAGGCCAAGACCGAAAACGAGCTAAACCGGGCCGAGCTGCTCAGGGGCATCATAGACGGGAATATCGGCCGTTCGCATGTCATGCTCACGCAGTACGACGAAGCCCTCCCGTATCTGGAAACCAGTATCTCGATCATCGGGGAGCACAGGCAGGAAATATATAAGCCCTATATCACCGAAAACACCCTGGCCCTGGCCGAAGCCCATCTGGAGCTGGGCAACCTGAAGAAGGCCCTGGAATACCTCCAGCAAACCGCCGACGCCCGGCCTGTCGAACTTGCGATCAGGCGGAACCGCCTGCTGGCGCTGTATTTCGATACGGTAGAGAATTACCAGGAAGAGGTGCGGTACCTGAGGCGCAACGTACGCCTGCAGGATTCCATCGAGCGCACTGAATCGTCTATTCGCAAACAGCAGCTGCTCACCATTGTGGCCAACGAAGACCTGGAGACCTCCAAGCAGATGGTCTTGGAACAAAAAGCGCAAATGGAACGCGACCGTGCCGAGCTGCAGGCGCAGGACATGCGCATCAACCTGGTGTTTATCTCCCTGGTATTCACCCTGCTGGGTTTTGCGGGCCTGGTGTACGCCTACCTGAAGAATATCAAGAACCAGCGCCTGCTGGCCGAGCAGAAAAATATCATCGAAAAGGCCCTGGTCGAGAAGGACTCCCTGTTGAAGGAAATCCACCACCGGGTGAAGAACAACCTGCAGATGGTCTCAAGCCTTCTCAGCCTGCAGACCAAGAACACCACCAGCAAGGCGGTGATCGAGGCGCTCGAGGAAGGAAAGACCCGCGTCAAGGCCATGGCCCTGATCCACCAGAAGCTGTACCAGAACGACGACCTTTCGGTGATCGAGATGCAGGGGTATATCGAAAGCCTGATCAACAGCGTGCAGTCGGTTTTCAAGAAGGGCGGCCACAACATCAATATCACCATCGATGCCGAAGGGGTGGAGCTTGACATCGACCGGGCTATCCCTATTGGCCTTATCCTCAACGAACTGGTTTCCAATTCCTTCAAGTACGCCTTCCCCGACCCGGAGCAGGAAGGCCAGATCTATATCCACATCCGAAAGAACGGGGAGGGGGGCTTCTTCGAGTATTCAGACAATGGCGTGGGCATGCCCGACGACTCCGACCAGCGCGAGAACAACTCCATGGGCATCCGCCTGATCCGACGCCTGGTAAACCAGTTGCAATCAACCCTGAACATCGACAAGACTGCCGAGGGCGCGCGTTTCTGGTTCCAATTTAAATAGATTCCATAACTTTGGGAGAAAGTACCCTCCCATGAAAATCACGTTCCTGGGGCACGCCGCCCTCCGAATCCAGACGGGAGCCCACGAATTGCTCGTAGACCCGTTCATCACCGGCAACCCGCTCGCCAAAGACCGGGTTTCCCTCGACTCCCTCAAGCCCGGCTACATTTTGCTCACCCATGCCCACCAAGACCATGTGCTGGATGCCGAAGCCGTAGCCCGCCGCACCGGGGCCACCATCATCAGCAATTACGAGATCGTCAGCCACTACCAGGAAAAGGGGTTGAACGGCCACCCCATGAACCATGGAGGGGCCCGCGAGTTTGAGTTCGGCTGGCTCAAATACGTCAACGCCGTGCACACCTCCTCCTTTGCAGATGGTTCTTACGGCGGCCAGCCCGGGGGGTTCCTGCTGAGGGCAGGCGGAAAACAGGTCTATATCGCCGGCGACACCGCCCTGCACATGGATATGAAGCTCATCCCCGAATACGGCAAGCTCGACCTGGCCATCCTTCCCATCGGAGATAATTTCACCATGGGAATAGAAGATGCCATTCGCGCTTCAAGCTTTGTGGGGTGCAGCCGGGTACTGGGGGTGCATTACGACACCTTTGGCTATATTGTGATCGACCACAACCAGGCCCTGGCGGCCTTTTCCAAGGCGGGCAAAAAGCTGCTCCTTCCTGCGATAGGCGAAGAAATCACCGTCTGATCAGACCACCCGGCTCCGTAGCACCACCCGGTGCAGCAGGCGCGGGAAAAAGCGCTTCAGGTAGACCCCCATGGTTTCCTTTCCCCCTATGTAGGCTTCCCATTGGCCCGCTTCTGCGGCCCGCCACATCTTTTCGGCAAAGCGGGCCGGGTCCATCCCTTTTTCGGTGGCCACATCCTGTTGCTGCTGGGGGCGGCCGTCTGCCGTGAGGGCGTTGCGGGCTACCTGTGTATTCACGAACCCAGGGCAGATCATGCTCACCTGCACCCCGTCTTCCCCGTGCTCCATCCGCAATACGTCGAAGAAGCCGTGCAGGGCGTGTTTGGCCCCGCAATATCCCGACCGCAGGGGGGAACCAAACTTGCCCATCAGGCTGGTAACCGTGATGAAATGCCCCCCGCCCCGCTCCAGGAAATGCGGAAGCAGGGCTTTGGTTAGGGCCACTGTGCCCAGGTAGTTGACGCGCATCAACCGGTCGTACACGGCCATCCCGGTATCCAAAATCAGGGAGCGCTGGCTGATGCCGGCGTTGTTGACCAGCACGTCTACGCGGCCAAACAGGGCCACGGCCTTCCGCGCGGTTTCTGCCAGGGTTTCATAGTGCTCCAGGTCGAGCGGGAGCAGGGCGACCCGGTCGGGGTGGGCGCAGCGCGATTGCACTTCTTCCAGAAGTTCCTGCCTCCGGGCCGAAAGGATCAGCCGGCAGCCGCGCCGGCTCAAATGGTAGGCGAGGGCTTCCCCAATGCCTGAAGAGGCGCCGGTGACCCAGATTACCCGTTTTTCTGCTTCCATATTCCCTGTTTAGATGACCCAAAATATACGTAATTTTAAACCGCTTTTATGAATGCCTCCTATACCCCATACCGCCTGAAATTCATCCGACCCGGGGGCACTTCCCGGGGCGTGCTGACCGAAAAGGAAACCTATTTTATCCAGCTGAGGCGCGGGAAAGACTGGGGTATCGGGGAGTGCCCGCTGTTCAGGGGCCTTAGCCGCGATGACCGGCCGGGCTACGAGGAGCAGCTGCAATGGGCCTGCCGCAACATCGACCTCGGCCTGGAGGCCCTGTGCCAGGAGCTTGCCGACTGGCCCAGCCTGGTTTTCGGGCTCGAGCAGGCCTTCAGGTCACTCGAAGCCCCTTCGCCCATGGAATTGTTCCCTTCAGATTTCCTGAAGGGGCGGCCCGTTCCGATCAACGGCCTGATCTGGATGGGTGACCCGGCGTTCATGCAGCGGCAGATCGAAGCCAAACTGGCAGAGGGCTACCGCTGCCTGAAGCTCAAGATCGGGGCCCTTGATTTCGAAAGCGAGTTGGAGCTGCTTCGCGGCCTCCGGCGCCGGTTTTCGCCGGTTGAGCTCGAATTGCGCGTCGATGCCAACGGGGCCTTCGGGCCCGGGGAGGCTGCCGGCCGCCTGCAGCAGCTGGCGGAGCTCGGCCTGCACTCCATCGAACAGCCCATAAGGGCCGGGCAATGGGAGGCCATGGCCCGCCTGTGCCGGGAAAGCCCGTTGCCCATCGCGCTTGACGAAGAGCTGATCCCAATTGGCGACCCGGCCCTGAAACGCAAATTACTGGAGCAGGTGTCTCCGCAATTCCTTATCTTGAAGCCCGGTTTGCTCGGGGGGTTCCGCTCCTGTGAGCAGTGGGTCGGGCTGGCCGAAGCGCTCGGCATCGGGTGGTGGGTGACCAGTGCCCTGGAAAGCAACATCGGCCTCAACGCCATTGCCCAGTGGACGTCCACCCTCAATAACGAAATGCCACAGGGCCTGGGCACCGGGGCGCTGTTTTCTAATAATTTTGACAGCCCGCTCAAAACGGCCGGAGGGTTTCTCTGGTACGATGCCACCCGGGCCTGGGAGCTTGATAAAATACGAAAGCTATGTACATAGAACAAGGGTACCGGGGCGACCTGGGCCTCTGGAAATACCTCTTTCTGCCCATGGGGTTCATCTCCCTGATGGCCTTTAATTACGTGGCGACCATGAGCTCGCCGGTGAGTGTCGAAGACATGACGGCCGACATGATTCGCACCTTCGGGGCCAATACGGTGCTGGTGATGCTGCTGATGCCCCTTGCCCTCGGCCTGCCCATCGTGCTGGGCTGGACCAAATTCATCCACCCCCAGTCGATCCGCTCCCTGACCACTTCACGCAAAAAAGTGGACTGGGGGCGTGTGTGGTTCGCCTTCGCCCTCTGGGGGCTGCTCACCCTGGGGCTTACCGGGCTGGATATCTGGCTTTCCCCGGGCGACTATGTCTGGAATTTCCGCTGGGATGCCTTCTGGAAGCTGGCCGTGATCGCCATTTTGCTGATCCCCCTGCAGACCAGTTTCGAAGAATACCTTTTCAGGGGCCATATGATGCAGGGCCTGGGTATAATCTCCGGGACGCGTTGGGTGCCCCTGGTGGTGACCAGCTTGCTGTTCGGCATCATGCACATTGCCAACCCGGAGGTTGAAAAACTGGGGTATGGGAGCCTGGTTTTCTATATCGGCACAGGGTTTTTCCTGGGCATCCTCACCCTGATGGATGAGGGGCTCGAGCTGGCCCTGGGCTTCCACGCTGCGAACAACCTGGTCACCGCCCTGCTGGTCACGGCCGACTGGACTGCCTTCCAGACCGATTCCCTCTACAAGGACGTTTCCGAACCTGCCCTGGGGTGGGATGCGTACCTTCCGGTATTTGTCGTCTTCCCGATCCTGCTGTGGGTCTTTGCCCGCAAGTACGGCTGGAAAGACTGGAAGTACCGCCTGACGGGCCGGGTTCTGAGGCAGGACGAAGCCCTGGCCGAATTTAAGCAAGAAACGCCATGAAAAACGCATACCACCCTGCTTTCCGCATTGCCGGACAGGCCTTTGATTACGAGCATTTGGGAGAAGTCGGATACAGCCTGGTCAAGGAAGGGGATTCCTATGAGCGCGATATTGGCGATTTTTTGATTGACTGGGTTTCAGACCGGGACCACATCGTGCAGCAGAGCTCAGGCTCTACAGGAAAGCCCAAACCCATCCGCCTGCTGAAGGAGCATATGGTACACAGCGCCCGGGCCACCGGTGAATTCATGGGGCTGGGCCCGGGTTCGAAGGCCATGGTCTGCCTGCCCATGTCGGCCATTGCAGGCAAGATGATGCTGGTGCGGGCCATGGTGCTCGGGTGGGACCTGTACATGGTGCCCCCGGTTTCCGATCCGTTGCGGGAGGTGAGCGGTTCCTTCGATTTTGCCGCCATGGTGCCCCTGCAGCTTGAGAAATCCCTGAAAAAGCTGTCGCGCATTTCCAAACTCATCGTGGGAGGGGCTCCCGTGCTGCCTGCCCTGCTGGCCCGCCTGCCGAAGAACGGGCCCGACATCTGGCAAACCTACGGCATGACCGAGACTGCCAGCCACATTGCCCTGCGCAAACTGCAAGCCGTACCGGCGGGGGAAGACCCCGAAGCGGTGCTCCCGCCTTATACAGCCATGGAAGGGATACGGCTCGAGCTCGATGCCCGTGGCTGCCTGGTGATCCATGCCCCGGGCTGGTCTGACCACCCCATTGCCACCAATGACCTGGTGGCCCTCGAAACAGAGACGACCTTCCGCTGGCTGGGGCGCATCGACCATGTGGTCAATTCGGGCGGGGTGAAACTCATGCCCGACCTGCTGGAGATCCGCATGTCGCCCTACCTGGAACACCCCTTCTTCCTCTGCGGCATGGACGATGCCACCCTGGGGCAAAAGCTGGTGCTGTTCGTGCAAGGGCAGCCAGACCCAGATGCCGTTCGCAGGGCCCTGGAAGGGTCGGGCAGGTTTGACAAATACGAACTCCCCAGGGAAATCCATTGCATGCCGGCCTTCGCAGAAACCATGACTGGAAAAGTTGACCGACTTAAAACCATCGAATCCTTTAAAAACAACTAACATGAACCGGATATTCGTCCTGCTTTTCTTTAGCTTCTCCCTATCCTCCTTTTCACAGGTGATCCTGCCCGAAGTGGAAAGGGCCCGGCTGGTCGACGAAATCCTGGAGGAACGCCTCGATTCACTCCTTCCGGCGCTGATGGACCGCAGCGGGATCGACATGTGGGTGCTCATTTCGCGGGAATACAATGAAGACCCGGTGCTGAAAACCTTTTTGCCGGCCACCTGGCTCAGCGCCCGCCGTCGCACCATGTTACTTTTTTACCGCGACAAAAAGACCGGGAAGACCGACCGCCTCGCCGTGGCCCGTTACAACATCGGCAAAAGCATTGTCTCGGCCTGGGATAAAGACAAGCAACCCGACCAGTGGCTGCGGCTGGTCGAGCTCATCGAAGAGCGCAACCCGGCGCGCATCGGCCTCAATTTTTCCGAAGACCACAACATAGCCGACGGGCTTGACAAGACCGACTACGACGCCTTTATGGGCTACCTGCCCAAAAAATACCACAACCGGGTGGTGTCGGCTGAAAACCTGGCCGTGAGCTGGATCGAGACCCGTACCCCGCGCGAGATGACCATTTATGCAAACCTGGCCCGGATTACCCACAACATCATTGCCGAGGCCTTCTCCGATGCGGTGATTTTGCCGGGGAAAACCACGACCACCGAGGTAGAGTGGTGGTTCCGCCAGAAAGTGACCGACCTCGGCCTCGACACCTGGTTCCACCCCACGGTAGACATCCAGCGCAGTGCCCGCGACCTCAAAGGCCACCTTTATTCCTTTTCGGACCGGCCGGGGCAGGAGATCATTCAGCCCGGGGACCTGCTGCACTGCGATTTTGGCATTACCTACCTGAGACTCAATACCGACTGCCAGGAGCTGGCCTATGTGTTGCGGCCGGGGGAAACCGACGCCCCGGAGTACCTGAAAAGGGCGCTGGCAGACGGGAACCGCGTGCAGGACCACCTCACCTCCAACATGGTGGCGGGCCGCATGGGGAATGATATTCTGGCCCGTTCGCTCGAGGCGGGCCGGGCAGAAGGGCTGCGCCCGGCCATCTACACCCACCCCCTGGGTTCTTATGGCCATTCTGCCGGTACCACGATTGGCATGTGGGACGCGCAGCAGGGCCTAGACCGGGCAGACGGGCAGGCATATGCCCTGCAGCACAATACCTTGTACGCCATTGAGCTGAACACCACCGTGCACCTGCCGGAGTGGGGCACCGACATACGGGTGATGCTGGAAGAACCGGGTTTTTACGGCCCTGACGGCTTCCGCTACCCAGACGGGCGCCAGACTGAGCTCTACCTGATCCCCAGGCAGTAACCCCCTGTCGGCGTGTGTTAAAGGTTGGTTAACTTGGGATATTTCCAGGCAACTTTCCCGGATTTTCGTATCTTAAAACCAAAGAATGGGCTGATTCCCCCCGGATCATTCACGCCCGGAGTTGCTAACCCTAAAATTCATTGAGATGCGAATCTTGCTGTTGCTCTGTTTTTTGCCGGGGCTGATCTGGGCCCAGGAGACCCGGCTTATCAAAGGAAAAATCACCGATGGGAATCTTCCCCTGGCCGATGTGGCCATCACCCTTGAAGGGAAGGAAGGGGGTGCGTTCACCAACTCGGACGGGCGGTATGAGATCAAGGCCGAAACCGGCGATATTCTGCAGTTTTCCTATGCCGGGATGAAGCGTATCCGCATGCGGGTCGAAGAAGTGACGAATTATGTGAACCTCGCCATGGTTCCCGATTACACCGAGCTGGAAGAGGTTACGGTTGAAAAACGCCTGAAGTCGCAGGAAGAGCTGAGCCGCGAATACGCCACCAACAAGAATGTCATCCGCAGTGCTTTCGGCTTTCTGGATACCGACAATACGCAGGGGCAGGTCAGGGTGGTTGACGGCTCAACGATCAACAGCATTTATTTGTGCATAAGCGATTTTCTGAGGAACCGGTTTGCCGGGGTCTATGTTAACGGGCAATGCCCGGATGGCACGGTTTATATTCGAAATGTAGGCAGCCTGGGGTCGCCGGTTCCGGTGATCTTCGACGTTGATGGTCAAATTTTTACGGATACCCCCAACTGGCTTGACATAAACCACATCAATCGCATGGCTATCATCAGCAGCTACTCCATGGGCACCCGCTACGGTTCCCAGGGTGCTGGCGGGGTGATCGTAATCAACACGGTCAATTCGCAATTTGCGGCAAACGGCCTGGGCCAGGAAGGCCCCAAAACCCAGCCCAGGTCGCTTTCGGAGGCCGAGCTGCTGGCCAATGCCCCCACGTATCTGCAGGAATGGATGGCCTCGGCCAGCAATGAGGAGGCCCGGGAGCTGTACCAGAAATACGCCCCCCAATACGCAGCCTCGCCCTATTTTTTCCTGGACGCCTACCGGTATTTTTACGACCAGCGCGGCGATCGCGACTTTGCAGATGGCATTATAGCCGAGCATCGGGGCAAATTCTCCGGAAACCCGGTGCTGCTGAAAGCTCTTGCCTACCTCTACCAGGACCAGAGGCGTGCCGAGCAGGCCCGGGATACGTACAAGGATGTCTTTATCTTAAGGCCACAGTACGGGCAGTCATACCTTGAGATGGCCAATGCGTACCGAGATGCCGGCGAACTCACCAAGGCGGCTGCCATGTTCGGGCGTTACCAGTACCTTCTCAAGGAAGGATACCTGGTGGGGTCTGACGATTTCTGGCTCATGCAGCAACACGACAGTGACAACCTTTTCAAGGCCTACGGGGAACGCCTGGGCACCGATATGCGGGAGGTAACCACCGACCCATACGTCGAAGGGGCCACCCGCCTGGTCTTCGAATGGAACGACAGCGGGGCCGAATTTGAGCTGCAGTTCGTCAACCCGGAGAACCGCACCTATACCTGGGAGCACACCTTCGCCAGGAATGCCTCCCGCATCGAGGATGAGCAAATGTCAGGGTATGCCATGGAGGAATATGTGATTGACCCATCCACCCCGGGTTCCTGGACCGTCAACGTCACTTACCTGGGCAACCCCAGCCTGACCCCCACCTACCTGAAGGTCACGGCTTATTACAACTTCGGGTTAAAGAACCAGACCAAAGAAGTGCACACCTTCAAACTTTTCCTGAAGGGCAGCAACCAGCGTTTGCTGACCCTCACTGCCCCGGGAAATGCGAGGATACAGGGGTAGGTTTCTTTTTCCACTTTGCCTGCTGGCCGGGCTTTCAGCTTCCCTGCTGCAGGGGCAGCGCCAACTATCGGGGACGGTGCGGGAGGCCGGTTCAGGGTCCCCGCTGGCCTATGTGAATATTGGCCTTGAGGGCCTGTCTGTGGGCACGGTGACCGATGAAGCAGGTACTTTCAGGCTTTTTGTGCCCGAAACGGCCTCTCAGCCCGGTGCCATGCTCCGGATTTCTTCCCTGGGGTATGCCACGGTGCGCCTCCCGTTTGAAGGGATGCAGGAAGAAGACGCGCTCGAGATTTTCCTCCAACCGGAAGCCATAGCGTTGGAAGAAGTGGTGCTTTCGGCCCTGCCTGCCTTTTCTGCAGAGGAAATGGTGGGCAACCCCCTCCAGAACGCCCGCGATTTTGCCTACTGGAAAGACAGCCTGGCCCTGGGGGCCGAACTGGCCAGCCGCATCAGGGCTTCGCGCGAGTTGCGCAAGCTTAATACCTTCTTTTTCAATGTAATGGAAAACCCGGCAGACAGCCTGCTGCTGCGCCTGAATATTTACGACCTCCCGAAAAATGGTACCGGAATGGGCGCAAACCGCAACCGCAGCGGAAAGGGTATTCTCTATGTGCTGCGCAGGGGCACCCAACAGGCCGCCATAGACCTGGAGCCTTTCGATATTTGGGTTACAGGCGATTTCATCGCCAGCCTCGAACTCCTCGATGTGTACGGCTCAGACCGCATCGCCCTTACGCTGCCGGCCGCCGGGCAGGTGGGCGGGGCCACCTACAGGCGCTATGCGAGCCAGGGCAAATGGGAGCAGATCGGGGCTTATGAAGTGGGGTACCACCTGCAAACCACCTTTTACACCGACAATGCCCGGCGGGCCGAAAACCGGAAGGTAGTCAGGCGCCTGCAAAAAACCCAGGGCCAGATACAGGGATTTGTGTTCCTGGGCCGCGCCGGGCAGCCCGATATCCGCATCAAAAACCTCAATACGAATACCGAGGTGCGCACCGATACCAGGGGCTGGTATCAGATTCAGGCATCCCCGGGCGACCTGCTGCGGATTACCCGCCCGAATGGGGAGCACCGGGTGGTGAAGGTGGAAAAAATCGGAAACATTACCCTGAACCTCAGCAGCCTCTAAACCTGCAAAACCCCCATGTTAAAGGCTCTTTCGATGGGGGCGTGGTTGGCCGCCTCGATGCCGGTAGAAACCCAGTGCCGGGTCTCCAGCGGGTCGATCACGGCATCGGTCCAGAGCCGGGCAGCAGCATAATAGGGAGAGATCTGGGCGTCGTAGCGTTTCTTGATCTCCCGGTACAATTCCCCTTCCTGAGAGGGGGAGAGGGTTTCTCCTTTTTTCTTGCGGGCTGCGGTTTCGATCTGGAGCAATACCTTGGCAGCCGAATCGCCGCTCATCACCGCCAGTTCGGCACTGGGCCAGGCCGCGATGAGCCGGGGGTCGTAGGCCTTGCCGCACATGGCGTAGTTGCCGGCCCCGTAGCTGTTGCCGATGATGATCGTGAATTTGGGCACTACCGAGTTGCTCACCGCATTGACCATCTTGGCCCCGTCCTTTATTATGCCGCCGTGTTCGCTCTGGCTGCCCACCATAAAGCCGGTCACGTCCTGCAAAAAGACCAGCGGGATGCGCTTCTGGTTGCAGTTGGCAATAAACCGGGTGGCCTTGTCGGCTGAATCGGAATAGATAACCCCCCCGATGCGCATCTCGCCCTTGGCGGTTTTGGTCACCTTGCGCTGGTTGGCCACAAGGCCCACGGCCCAGCCGTCGATGCGGGCATACCCGCAAAGCACCGATTTGCCGAAGCCTTCTTTGTACTGTTCAAACTCGGAATGGTCTACCAGGCGGCGGATGATTTCCAGCATGTCGTAGGGCTCGGTGCGCGAGGCCGGCAACAGGCCGAAGATCTCCTCCGGGTTTTTGGCCGGGAGGGCAGGCCTGGCCCGGTCAAAGCCTGCGGTGGGGCGTTGCCCCATCTTATCGATGATACCCTTTATGCGGTCCAGTGCGTCCTGGTCGTCGGCTGCCTTGTAGTCGGTTACCCCGCTGATCTCGCAATGGGTCGTGGCCCCGCCCAGGGTTTCATTGTCGATGTTCTCCCCAATGGCCGCCCTGACCAGGTAGCTGCCGGCCAGAAAGATGCTCCCGGTTTTGTCCACGATCAGGGCCTCGTCGCTCATGATGGGCAGGTAGGCGCCCCCTGCCACGCAGCTGCCCATAACGGCGGCGATCTGCGGGATACCCAGGCTGCTCATCACGGCGTTGTTCCGGAAGATGCGGCCAAAGTGCTCTTTGTCGGGGAAGATTTCATCCTGCATGGGCAGATAGACCCCCGCGCTGTCGACCAGGTAGATGATGGGCAGACGGTTTTCGAGGGCGATTTCCTGGGCCCGCAGGTTCTTTTTCCCGGTGATGGGGAACCAGGCCCCCGCCTTGACGGTGGCATCGTTGGCCACCACCACGCAAAGGCGCCCCTGTACCCGGCCGAGCTTGACCACAACGCCCCCGCTGGGGCAGCCGCCGTGCTCCTCATACATGCCCTCCCCGGCAAAGGCCCCTATTTCCAGGGCGTCTTCGGGCTGGTCGAGGAGGTAATCGATGCGCTCGCGGGCGGTCCATTTGCCTTCGGCGTGCTGCCGTTCGATCCGGGCCTTCCCGCCCCCCTTTTTGACCGCTGCATAGCGGGTGCGCAGTTCGGAGCGCAACAGCTTGTTGTGGTCTTCGTTCTTGTTGTACTTGATGTCCATGGGCCTGGAGATTATT
>CAYWZF010000010.1:23189-58091 GCA_964461555.1 uncultured Robiginitalea sp.
TAAAGATACGCAGGATTTTATCAGTATCTTTGAATGGATCCCAAAACAACGCGCATGACAGAACCCATTCAGTGGGGCATCCTGGGCCTCGGCAAAATTGCCCGGAGCTTTGCCAAAGACCTCGCCCTGGTGCCCGACGGCCGGTTGGCGGCCGTAGCTTCCCGAGACCGGGCCAATGCCGAAGCATTCGCGGCTGAATTCGGGGCGCCGCGGGCCTATGGTTCATACGACGAACTGCTGGCCGACCCCGGGGTCAGCGTGGTCTATATCGCCACCCCCCATACCCACCACCTCGCGCACAGCCTGGCCGCCATGCGGGCCGGGAAGCACGTGCTCTGTGAAAAGCCCATGGGCATCAATGCCGGGGAAGTGCGCCTGCTGGTCGATTGCGCCCGCGAAAATGGCGTATTTCTGATGGAGGCCCTGTGGAGCCGGTTCAACCCATCGCTGACGGAGGCTGCCCGTCTGGTTAAAAGCGGCAGCCTGGGCGAGCCGGCCTACCTGAAGGCCGATTTTGCCTTCCCGGGCCTCGACCGGGACCCGAAAGGGAGGCTCCTGAACCCTGAATTGGCGGGAGGTTCCCTGCTCGACATCGGCATTTACCCGGTTTTTCTGGCGTACTGGATGCTGGGGGTTCCCCAATCGTTCCGGGCGGTCGCCAAGTTCCACCCCACGGGGGTGGAGAAGCAGATCGGGCTCCTTTTTGAATACCCGAACGCCATCGCCCTCCTGTACAGCGGCCTGAGCTCCCATTCAGAGATGCGGGCCGAGATCTCCTGCACCAAAGGCAATATCTACATCCGCCCGCGCTGGCACGAGACCGACGGGTTCGAGGTTGTTGTGGAAGGGGAGGGCCGGTCTGTTGACATGCCCACCCTGGGGAAGGGATATACGCATGAAATAGCGGAAGTACACGAGTGCCTTCGGCAGGGCAGGCCCGAAAGCGGGCTCTGGACGCTGGGCGACAGCCTGGCCCTTCACGGCTTGCTCGATGCCATCCGCGAGCGCTGCGGCATTCGTTTTCCTTCGGAAGGATAAAAGTAAGGGGCGCTGGTTTGCCAATAATTTGCGATATTTGACCCCTACCAAACTATCTTACAATGGGAATGAATAAAAACACCGTTCTGGCCTGGGCGACCTTTATCATGATCGCCGTGGGCCTCGGTTTGATTGCCCTAGGGGCCTTTCGCTACGACGAAATTGCCGGGTGGGGGTTCGCTTCGGTCGGGATCGGCTTCTTCGCCATTGCCTGGGTTTTCAACGCCTTGAAAGGCAGGGTGTAGCCACCTTTTCCACAAATAAAAGTTTCCACATTTATGTCAGACGATAAAAAGGTCATTTTCTCGATGTCGGGGGTGACCAAGACCTACAAGAATGCCAACACCCCGGTGTTGAAAGACATTTACCTCAGTTTCTTCTACGGGGCCAAGATCGGGATCCTCGGGTTGAACGGGTCCGGAAAATCGACCCTGCTGCGCATCATTGCCGGCCGGGATGCCAACCATCAGGGGAATGTGGTTTTTTCCCCGGGCTACACGGTAGGGCTCCTGGAACAGGACCCCCAGCTCGATCCTGACAAGACGGTCATGGAGGTCGTGCGCGAAGGGGTTGCCGAGGTGGTAAAGGTGCTTGACCAGTACAACCAGATCAACGATATGTTTGCCCTGCCGGAGGTCTACGAAAACGCCGACAAGATGCAGCAGCTGATGGACAAGCAGGCCGCCCTGCAAGACCAGATCGACGCCATGGGGGCCTGGGAGCTCGACTCCAAGCTCGAGATCGCCATGGACGCCCTGCGCACCCCGGAAGCTGACAAGAAGATATCGGTGCTCTCCGGAGGGGAGCGCCGGCGCGTGGCCCTGTGCCGCCTGTTGCTGCAGGAGCCCGACGTGCTGCTGCTCGACGAGCCCACCAACCACCTCGACGCCGAGTCGGTGCAATGGCTGGAGCACCACCTGGCGCAGTACAAGGGCACGGTGATCGCCGTGACCCACGACCGGTACTTCCTCGACAACGTGGCCGGGTGGATCCTGGAGCTCGACCGGGGCGAAGGAATTCCCTGGAAAGGGAACTACTCGAGCTGGCTCGACCAAAAATCAAAGCGCCTTGCCCAGGAGCAGAAACAGGCCAGCAAGCGGCAAAAGACCCTTGAGCGCGAGCTGGAGTGGATCCGCCAGAGCCCGAAAGGCCGGCATGCCAAGCAGAAGGCCCGTCTGAACAACTACGACAAGCTGATGAGCCAGGACCAGAAAAAGCTTGACGAGAACCTCGAAATCTATATCCCCAACGGGCCCCGCCTGGGCACCAACGTGATCGAGGCCCAGGGCGTGAGCAAGGCCTATGGAGACAAACTGCTGTACGAAGACCTGAACTTCAAGCTGCCGCAGGCGGGCATTGTTGGGGTCATCGGGCCGAACGGGGCCGGGAAGACGACCATCTTCCGCATGATCATGGGAGAGGAAACCCCCGACAAGGGCACCTTTACCATTGGGGATACGGTTAAGATTGCCTATGTCGACCAGAGCCATTCCAACATCAACCCCGAGAAAAGCATCTGGGAAAACTTCTGCGGGGGGCAGGAGCTGATCAATATGGGCGGGCACCAGGTCAATTCCCGGGCCTACCTCAGCCGCTTCAACTTTTCAGGCAGCGAGCAGAACAAAAAGGTAAACATGCTCTCAGGGGGCGAACGCAACCGCCTGCACCTGGCCATGACCCTCAAGGAAGAGGGGAACGTACTATTGTTAGACGAACCTACCAACGACCTCGACATCAATACGCTTCGGGCCCTGGAAGAAGGGCTGGAGAATTTTGCCGGCTGTGCGGTGATCATCTCGCACGACCGCTGGTTCCTCGACCGGATCTGTACCCACATCCTCGCCTTCGAGGGAGATTCTCAGGTCTACTTCTTCGAGGGGTCTTTCTCCGAATACGAAGAAAACAAGAAAAAACGGCTCGGGGCCGACCTCACCCCCAAGCGGCTTAAGTACAAAAAGCTCATCCGGGGCTGAATCCCGACAAAAAAGCCCGCCAACCGGCGGGCTTTTTTATGCGGTCCTCTTTGGGAACCTTATTGCTTAAGCGGTAGCTCCAGGCTTTGCTCGAGCTGGCTCTCGATCTTGGCCTTATCGCCCACCACAATGAGGGTCATTTTTTCGGGCCTGATGTATTTCCGGGTCATTTCCATGATCTGCTCTGGCGTAATGGCATGCATGTTGGCCACCTTGTTGCTCAGGAACGATTCGTCCAGGTCGTGGGTGTCAAGGAAGACCAGTTGCCCGATGATGCCGTTGGGGCTTGAATTCTGCAGCACAAAGATGCCCGATTCATAGTTGATGATCCCATCCAGCTCTTCGCGGGTGGGCGGCTCCTGTTGCAGCCGCTCGATCTCCTTTTTTATTTCAGCCAGGGAGGCCCCGGTGTGCTCTGTGGTGACATCGGCCAGCTCATACCAGATCCCGGTGCGGTAATTGTCGGCCATCACGCTGGTAGGGGAGTAGGTATAGCCCTTGTCTTCCCGAATATTGCTGGTGATGCGCGAGGCAAAGGAACCCCCAAGGATGGAGTTGGTCACGTCGAGCGCCAGGTAATCGGGGTCAGATGGGTCGGCAACTGGAAGGCCATAAAAAAGGGTAGACTGGGGAGCCCCCGGGCGGTCGATGATCTTCACTTCGCCCTGGCTTACCGCCTCGGCGAGCGGATAGCTTGCCGGGCTGCCGCTTTTCCAGTCGCCCAGCGATTCCTCCACAGCCTTCTTTACAGCCCCGGCATCAAAATTCCCGGCCACGTACACGGTGGTGCGGGCCGCGCCGAAATTCGCCTCATAAAAGGCCTTGATATCTTCCACGGTGTAGCCGTCTATCTGTGCTTCGGTGGGATATACCCGTCCATAAGGGTGGTCAGGGTAGATGGAGGCCATAAAGTCACGGCTGCCCTGTGACCTGGGGCGCGAAAGCTGGACGGCCAGGGAGCGCTTCATATCGCCCTTGAGACGGTCCAGTTCGCCCGCCGGCCATGCCGGGTTGCGCAATACATCGGCCAGGAGGCTTATGGCATCAGGGGTGAATTCGTACAGCACAGAAGCGCTGAGAGACGAATTGTGCATGCCCACCCCGATATTGAGGTTGCCCCCCATCCCGGCCATTTCGTCTGCAATGGCCCGTGACGACCGCGTGGTGCTCCCTTCCTCCATCAGGTCGGCCATCAGGTCGCTCAGCCAGACCTGGTCGGCCGATTCATTGATGTTTCCGGTTTTCAGGTTGATGCGGATGCTTGCCTTGGGGATCGAACCATAAGGGATCAAAACCAGCCTGAGGCCGTTGTCGAACTCCACGACTTCTTTTTCGGGGAGATTGAAGTTCTTGGGGGTGCCGCCTACCGGAGGCAATTCCTTTTCCTGGGCCAGGGTTGTGCTTACCGGCAAAAGCAGACTGATTAGAAGAATATGAAGGGTTCTCATGATTATTCGGGTTTAGTGTTGCTTGCCAGCAGCGGGTTGGTGGTCAGAATGGTGCGGTTGGTCGGCCTGAGGTACTGGTCTATGGTCCGTTGCACAGTCGCCAGGTCAATCTTGCGGAATTCCTCCTCGAGGGTGTTGATGCGCCCCGGGTCGTCGTCAAACAGGGCAAAGCTGCAGAGCAGGTCGGCCCGTCCGAGGCCAAAGGTTCCCCCGAGCTCGTCGTACAGCTGAGACCGGATCTTCACGATGGCCAGGTCGAGCATTTTCTGGTCGAGCTGCTGCTTCAGGCCCGCCATGACCTCTTCCACGGCTTGCAAAATGTCATCTTCGGAGGTTTCGGTATCGTAGGTCAGGTCGTACATCCACAACATGGGCCCCTGGTAGTTGAACATATTTCCCAGGTAGTTGATGCCCCCGTTCACATCAGAGGAATAGCCCTTTTCATTCTCGAGCTTTTGCACCAGCAGGCTGTTGTCGCCCTGCACCAGAATCTGGTCGAGCAACCCCATGGCGTAATATTCAGGGGTATTGCGGGGAGGCATGTGGTAGGCGATGGCGATAGCCGGCTTGTTGGCCAGGGAATCGTTTTTGACAAACCGCTTCTCCTGTTGCTGTACGGGTTCTGAAATATCTGGTTTCGCAGGCTGGTCTACAGCGGGTATGCCCCCGAAGTATTTGGCTATCCAGGCTTTGGCCTGCTCGGGTTCAAAATCGCCCACCACGGCCAGGGCCGCGTTGTTGGGGGCGTAAAAGGTCTTGAAGAAGGTTTGCACGTCTTCGAGGCTGGCCGCGTCAAGGTCTTCCAGGTCGCCGTAGAAATTATGCGCGTTGTACCAGTTTTCGTTGGCGTACTGGGGCATGTCGAGCCAGGGGAAACCGCCGAAAGGCTGGTTCAGCACGTTTACCTTTACCTCGTTTTTCACCACTCCCTGCTGGTTGGTAAGGTTCTCCTGGGTGATGTTCAGGCCCTTCATCCGGTCTGCCTCGGCCCAGAGCATGGTTTCGAGCTTGTGGGAGGGCACGATCTCGAAGTAGTTGGTGAAGTCAAAGCGGGTTGAGCCATTGAGGACCCCGCCGTTCTGCTGTACCAGCTTGATGAATTCCATCTTGCCGAGGTTGTCTGAGCCCTGGAACATCATGTGCTCAAAAAGGTGGGCAAAACCAGTGCGGTCGCGGGGCTCGATCCTGAAGCCTATATTGTAATAGACCGCCACGATAGCTGTGGGGGAGGTGTTGTCTGGGGAGAGGATTACCTTG
Organism: uncultured Robiginitalea sp.; assembly: GCA_964461555.1. GTDB lineage: Bacteria > Bacteroidota > Bacteroidia > Flavobacteriales > Flavobacteriaceae > Robiginitalea. The sequence goes on from CAYWZF010000010.1 coordinate 28,906, forward strand.
AGCCCGTTGTCGAGCTTGTAGTAGGTAACAGGTACCCTGAATTCGGAGGCACTGGGCTGCGGCTCCTTCTCGCCCGAACAGGAGGCGAGCAAGAGTGCCAGAAAGCCCCAGGCAGCCATCCGCTGAAGTGTTGGATTCATAGAAGTGTTTTTTGAGAATTAGTCATGTGGGCAATGCCCGGGGGTAAGACGCACCAGGCCTTGAAAAGTTACAGTAAAACAGGCATTAATATGGATCAGCCGGATACCAGTCGAGCTGCACCACTTCGATGGAGGGATCTCCCTGGCCCACCAACTCGGCGAACCGCTTCACGTCACTCACATCGGGGTTGCCGCGGTAGTGATAGGGGTAGACCGCGCCGGGCCTGAAGGCCAGTACCGCATCTGCGGCACGTTCCACGGTCATGGTATAGGGCAGGTTCATGCACACAAAGGCCATGTCGATATCTTTCAGAGCCCGCATTTCAGGGATGTCTTCGGTATCGCCTGAAAAGTAGACCCGCACCCCCTCCTTTTCCAGCACGTACCCGTTGCCGCGCCCTTTTGTGTGGAACTTGAGCGCTTCCTCCCTCAGGTTGTACATGGGTATGGCGGTAATGCGAATGCCGGAGAGGTCAACTGCCGAACCATTGGCCAGTTCGCGGGTCAATTCCTGCAACCCTGGGGGCATCTTCATCCGTACAGCCGCAGGCGCCACAAGCCGGGTGCCTGCGCCTGTCAGAGCTGTCAGGGTTTCCGCGTCAAAATGGTCTCCGTGCTCATCCGTAATAATCACCAGGTCTGCCGGAGGCTGGCCCGCAAACGCTTCGGCTCCACCGACCGGATCCACGTAGACCACCGTGCTGCCCCATTTGAGCACTGCCGTGGCATGCGCTATCGGATGGACTTCCGGCCGCGGGGCCTGAACGGCACCGGAAAGGGCGAGGGAAGGGTTGACCTGTGTATTTTCCTTGCAGGCCGTGAGCCCTGCGATAGCCGCCAGAAGGAGGAGTGGACGCATCATAGGTTTCAATTAGGGTGTGGACCGGGCCCGGGAAGCGGCGCCCTTCCAGAAAATTGTCGAGCCTAAAGATACAGGAAATCAGGGCCCTGTCGAAAAATGAAGGAATTTTTTAACAGGTCGAAATCCAAGCCATCTGATCCATCGTATATAGACTGTACAAACAAACACCTATTACAGGAAATTCAATTTTAAAACTTATGGCAGAAGCAAAAAACAATAACGGATTAAAGGTAATAGCCGGTATTCTCGGAGTGATCCTTCTGGGGACTATCATCTATACCGTAAGCCTTTACCAGGAAAAGAAAAAGAACGAAGCCGTCCTGCGCCAGGAAAAGGAACTGGTGGTGGAAGACCTCAACAGCCTCAAGTCTGAGTACGACAAGGCCATCCTGGAAAGCAACGCCACGAACGAAGAGCTGGTGGCCGCCCGCGACAACATCGCCAAGTACATCGATTCTGTGAAGACCATGAAAGCCGACCTGGCTTCTCTGTCACGGTACCGTCGTCAGGTAGACATCCTGAAGAAGGAGCGCGAAGAACTGCTCCGCCAGGTTGATTCGCTGAAGACTTCCAACACCCTGATCGCCATGCAGCGCGACAGCACCTTTGCCGAACTGGAGAAACAGACCCTGTTCAACGATTCTCTGGTAGTTCAGAACACCCAGCTGGCTGATGCCGTCGAGCGCGGCTCTGCCCTGAACCTGGCCATGCTGTCTGTAGACGCCGTACGGGAGCGCAGCAGCGGAAAACTGGTTTCCACCACCCGTGCCGGCCGCACCGACAAGATCAAGGTATGCTTTACAGTAGCCGACAACGTGATCGCCGAGGCCGGAGATCGTGAGTTCTACCTCGAGGTGCTCGATCCGCAAGGCAACGTAATGGGAGGTGGCAACACCAAATCTGTGGAAGACGGCCCGACCATTACCTACACCAAGACCACCAATTTCTACTACGAAAACAGCGCCCTGGATGTATGTGATTACATCAGCAACTACGCCGGCGAATTCGCTAAAGGAAATTACATGGTCAATGTGTACGACGATCGTCTGAAACTGCTTGCAACCAACAAGTTTGAGCTGAAATAAACACGATCCATAATATAGCCAAAAGCCGCTTCCGAATCGGAAGCGGCTTTTTTTTTGGGCGTTTTGCACCAACCAGAAGGGGGTCGGGCCTGCGGGTTACTTTTTGAGGCTCCCCACCATTTCTTCAGGGCGCACCCAGGCATCGTATTCGGCTTCGGTCACATAGCCCAGGCGCACGGCTTCCTCTTTCAGCGTAGTCCCGTTCTGGTGGGCGGCGTTGGCGATCTCGGCGGCCTTGTAATACCCGATTTTGGTATTGAGGGCTGTAACCAGCATCAGGGAGTTGTTCAGCAGCTTCTCGATAACCGGGTAATTGGGTTCAATGCCCGATACGCAGTGTTCCTCGAAACTGACGCAGGCGTCGCCAAGCAGCTGGGCCGACTGCAGCACGTTGGCCGCCATGACCGGCTTGAAGACGTTCAGCTCGTAATGGCCCTGGGTGCCCCCCAGGGTTACGGCCACGTCGTTGCCCATCACCTGGGCGCAGACCATGGTCAGGGCCTCGCTCTGGGTGGGGTTTACCTTGCCGGGCATGATGGAACTGCCGGGCTCGTTGGCCGGGATGATGATTTCCCCAATCCCCGAACGGGGGCCGGAGGCGAGCATGCGGATGTCGTTGGCGATCTTGTTCAGGGCAACGGCCAGCTGCTTCAGGGCCCCGTGGGTTTCAACCAGGGCGTCGTGGGCCGCCAGGGCTTCAAATTTATTGGCAGCAGTCTTAAAGGGCAAACCTGTGAATTCGGCAATATACCGGGCCACGGTAACGTCATAGCCCGCCGGGGTGTTGAGTCCGGTGCCCACGGCCGTGCCCCCCAGGGCCAGCTCACTGAGGTGGTCGAGGGTGTTTTCGAGGGCTTTGATCCCGTGGCTGAGCTGGGAAACGTAGCCGGAGAATTCCTGCCCCAGGGTCAGGGGGGTGGCGTCCATCAGGTGGGTGCGCCCGATCTTGACCACGTCCATGAAGGCTTCCGACTTCGCCCGGAGGGTGTCTCTCAGCGCCCTGACCCCGGGCAGGGTTACTTCGGCCACTTTTTTGTAGATGGCGATGTGCATGCCGGTCGGGAAGGTATCGTTGGATGACTGGGATTTGTTGACATCGTCGTTGGGCTGCAGCGTTTTCTCGCCTTCCCCGATCTTTTTCCCGGCCAGTTCGTGGGCCCGGTTGGCAATTACCTCGTTCACGTTCATATTGCTCTGGGTTCCGGATCCTGTCTGCCAGATGACCAGGGGAAACTGGTCGTCGAGCCTGCCGGCCAGGATTTCGTCGCACACCCGTGCGATCAGGTCGCGCTTGGCCTCAGCCAGCACGCCCAGTTCACAGTTGGCATAGGCGGCTGCTTTTTTCAGATAGGCAAAGCCGTAGATGATGTCGAGCGGCATGGAGGCCGGCGGCCCGATTTTGAAATTATTGCGGGAGCGTTCGGTCTGGGCGCCCCAGTACTTGTCGGCGGGTACCTGTACCTCGCCCATGGTGTCCTTTTCAATCCGGTATTTCATGGTACTTTATTTTGTCATAAAGGTACGGATTCACTGCGTACCTGCCTCCTGGAAGACAGCGCAGTTCCGGCTTATTTTTTCGGATTTGATTTGCAGGTTTGGCCTGAATCCCCCTATCTTTGTGAACCAAAGAACGCATTCATGTTTGAGTTTGACCAATACCTCGGATTTCTGGCCTTCCTAACCATCCTCACCATCGGATTCTGGCTGATGATGTTCCTTCTGATGTTCGTGGTGCCCTACTGGCTGGGCGGCAACCTCATCGAGCTCTGGAAAGAGCGCCGCGAGGCCAAACGCGCCAAGCGGGAGCAAGCATAAAAAAAAGAAGCGGTTTTCCGCTTCTTTTTTATTTGGACTTTCCCTGAATTTCTTTCAGCTCCTGAACTCTCCTTCTTCCTCGAAATTCCGGTCTTCGCCCCGTCCGTTCCGCTTTTTCTGCTCGTTGAACCGGTAGACGAACGCCAGGTTCACCGTGCGTACCCGCCATTGGAACGAGCTCTCGGAGGTGAAGAAGGGCGTTTCGGTGAATGCGCGCCTTATGCGGGAGTTCAGCAAGTCGTCCACATTCAGGGTGAGGGTGCCGTTCCCTTTCAGCACATCCTTGCTGAAGGCCATATTGATGGAGAAGATACCCTCCGATTTGGTCTGTGCGTTCTGGCGGGGCCCGAAATAGAAGGCGTTGGTCTGCCATTCCACGGCTGCCGGCAAGGTAAACTTTGAACTGAACCGGGCGAACCAGCTGGTGTTTGACGCCCCGTAATCGACCCCGTTGAAGCTGCCTTCGGTGTCGAAGAGGAAGATATTGAAGCTCCCGTTCAGGCGCAGTTTGCGCGAAGGGTTGTAGAGCAGGCTGCCCTCTGCCCCGTAGCGCTGGTTGGTTGAAAGGTTGATGGGGATCGAGCGGATGATCTCTATGCCGTCTGTGGTCGTTTGCCCGGTGGGCTCCTGCACCCGTTCAAACGAATCCGTTTCACGCTGGTAATAGACCGAGGTGGTCAGGGTCAGCTTCTGCCACCGCTTCAGGTACCCCAGGTCATACGTCCATGAAAAGGCCGGGTTCAGGTCGGGGTTTCCCTGGAAGATATTGGTGCGCGAGCTCCGCGAAGGAAAGGGGTTGATGAACCAGCCCCGGGGGCGGTTGATCCGCCGGTTGAACCCAAGGGTCACGTTGGCCGATTCAGACAATTCGTAGATCAGGTTCACGGTGGGGAAGAGGCCCACGTAATTCTTGTTGAAGTTTACATCGACATCCACGCCGAGTTCCTCTTCGATCAGGCTGGGGTCGAATTCGGATTCCAGTTGCCCCTTCAGGCGGGTTTGTTCCAGGCGCAGGCCCAGCAGGAATGAGAACTTCCCGAACTTGTCCCCGTATTGGGAATAAGCCGCATACACGTCTTCGTTGTAGGTAAAGACGTTGGTCAGGCTCTGGTTGACCACGAACTGCCCGCTGGCCTGGTCGAGGGAATCGAGGCGGTAGTCGGTCATGGTCTCTTCCATGTCGACGCGGAAGCCGGCCTCAAACTGGGTATCGCCCAGGGGCAGCACATAGTCGGCCTGCAACAGGAATTCCTTCTGCTTTTCTTTTTGCAGTACCTTCTCCAGGGCCACCAGGTTGTCTTGTGGAAAGGTGGTGCGCTCTTCGATTACCGCATTCTGGGTTTCCTGGTCGCGCGAAAACTGCAGGTCGGCGGTAAGCTTCTGGCCCTTGTCGTCGATATTGTTGTTGTAGTTGAACGACCACTGGTGGCTCTGGTCGTCCTCGTTTTGGACCTCCTTCCGAAGGGTGCGACTATCGACCGTCTCGCCGATGAAGCGCTGGGTGTTGTTTTCTGTGACGTCCTCATCATTGCCTTTGCGGAAAAAATAGCTTCCGGTAATGCTCGACTGCTTGTTGAGGAAATACTCCATTCCCAGGTTGGTGTTCAGGCCCCGGTTGAGGCGGTCTGTATCCCGTTCTTCAATGATGCGATCAAAGGTCCCCGAAGTATAGGTGTTGTCGAAATCAGCGTTGCCGGGGGCATTGCGGTAGCGGTAGCCCACGGTGCCGAAGATGTTGAAGGCATCGGTACGGAGGTTGCCGTTGGCGGTGATTCCGGTATTCATGGGTACCCCGATGTAGCTATTGATCGAGCCGTTAAAGCCCAGGGTCTTTTCCTGTTTCAGAATGATGTTGAGGATACCCGCCGAACCTTCGGCATCGTAGCGGGCCGAAGGGCTGGTAATGACCTCTACCCGTTCGATGGCGTCTGCCGGCAATTGCTGCAGGGCGTCTGTGGAGCCGAAGCCGGCCAGGGCAGAAGGCCTGCCGTTGATCAGAATGCGCACGTTGTCGTTCCCGCGCAGGCTGATATTCCCTTCCACATCGACGCTGACCGAGGGGACGTTGTTCAGGGCATCGGAAATGGTAGCCCCGCTGTTGGTCAGGTCTTTCCCGATATTGTAGATCTTCTTGTCGAGGCGCACTTCGACCGTAGTGCGCTCGCCAACGACTTCCACGGCCTCCAGTTCGGCCACATTGATCGACATCCTGACCTGCCCCAGGTCACGCGACTGGAACAGGCGCTGGTTTTCGAGGGTATAGGTCTTAAAGGAGATGTACTCGATGCGGATGTTGTAGACGCCAGGGGCAGCCGTTACTTCAAACTTCCCGTCGATATCTGTGATTCCCCCGGTGATGCTGGAGGGGTCTTCAGCCTTCTGAAGCACGATGGTGGCGTATTCCAGCGGACTTCCCGTATCCTGGTCCAGAACTGTCCCCGTGAGGGTAATCGTCTGATCTGATGGGCCTTGCGGCCGTTGGGCCTGCAGTGCGGTGGCAGCTGCCAGGCACAACAGGATAAGGAAGTTTCTCATTGAATCTTAGGTTTTTTTCTTCTTCTTTTTTCGCTTCTCCTTCTCGAGCTTTTTCGTGTTGTAACCATTCTCCTGCAGCTGGATCATCGCCTGATACTTCTCAGGGGGAAGGCCCGCCTCCAGTTCCTGCCGGTGCGCCAGGTTGATTTTCTCGAGGGCTTCCCGGGTGTCTTCCGGGCTCATCTTGAGGATTTCCAGCTCAATGCGCTGCTGCACATAACTGGTCAGGGAACTGCGTACCACGGCGGCCTCAAAGTCATTCAGTTCTGCCGCCTCGATAATCCCAGGCATTTCCCCGGCCACAATTTCTTCGGCAGTTTTGGGTTCTGGCTTTTTTTCAGGGGTTTCGGCCTGCGGCACGACACTGCGGCGCTGGCCGTAGTACCCGCCGTTTCCGTAATAGCCGTATTGCGCCCTGGCCGTAAAAACGGCGCCTGACAACATCAGCAAGAAGAGGATCTGCTTTTTCATGGTTCGCTCTTTTAGATAGGATAAACCCGCCTGGGTTTAACCGGGATTGGTTAAATGTTTGTTAAATAGCTATTTGAACCTTTGGTTCGTAAGTTTTTAATAATCAATGAGTTCTGCCACGCGTTGTGGCGGCCTCCCAAGCAGGGCCTGCTCCCCGCGCACCAAAATGGGGCGCTCCATCAGCTTCGGGTGGGCCACCATGAGGGCGATAAGCTTTTCCTCGGTTAGGGTTTTACCCTTGTAACGCTCCTTCCAGAATGCCTCGTTCTTTCGGATCAGGGCTTCGGCCGGGATGCCAAGCTTCTCCAGGATGGATTTTAGGGCCTCAGGGCTCAGGGGTTCCTTCTGGTAATCGACCACGCGGAACGGTTTGCCGCTGGCCTCCAGCAGCTGCAGGGCCTCCCGGCTCTTCCGGCATCTGGGATTGTGGTAAATGGTAATCATGTGCAAAACATTACAGGGCTCAGGCGGGGCTTTGCTGGCCCATCATCATCAGGTAGGCTTTGAGAAAGCTGTCGATGTCACCATCCATCACGGCATCCACATTGCTTGTTTCCATCCCCGTGCGCACGTCTTTTACAAGCTTGTAGGGCTGCATCACATAGTTCCTGATCTGGGAGCCCCATTCGATCTTCTTCTTGGCCGATTCAATGGCTTCCCTGGCCTCCTGCTGTTTCCGCAATTCAATCTCGTATAATTGCGATTTGAGCATTTTCAGGGCGGTGGCCCGGTTGTCGTGCTGGGAGCGCGAATCGGAACAGGAGATCTGTATGCCGGTGGGCTTGTGCACCAGCTGTACCTTGGTCTCCACCTTGTTTACGTTCTGTCCGCCGGCCCCGCTCGAGCGCGAAGTGGTGATTTCGATGTCGGCAGGGTTGATCTCGATCTCAATGCTGTCATCGACCAGCGGGTACACATAGACCGAGGCAAAAGAAGTATGTCGTTTGGCGTTGCTGTCGAAAGGGGAGATGCGCACCAGGCGGTGCACGCCGTTCTCGCCCTTGAGCCAGCCAAAGGCGTATTCTCCCTCGATCTCGAGGGTGACCGTCTTGATGCCGGCCACGTCGCCTTCCTGATAGTTGAGCTCCCGCACCTTGTACCCGCTCTTTTCGGCCCACATGATGTACATGCGCATCAGCATGGAAGCCCAGTCGCAGCTTTCGGTGCCCCCGGCCCCGGCGGTAATCTGCAGCACGGCGGTCAGGTCGTCACCCTCGTCAGAGAGCATATTGCGGAATTCGAGCTTTTCGATGGCATCTTCGGCCAGGTCTAGCTGCCGGTTCACCTCGTCTTCCTCGGCCTCGTCCTGCTCATAGAATTCCATCAGCACCTCCAGGTCGCCCATCAGGCGTTCAGCCTCCTCGTATTCCCTGACCCAGTTTTTTTTCGACTTGAGGTCTTTCATAAAGGTCTGGGCCCCGACGGGGTCATCCCAAAAGCCGGGTTCCAGAGTTTTTTCCTCCTCGTTCTGTATCTCGATTTTCTTGGCATCTATGTTAAAGATACCTCCTCAACGCACCCAGGCGTTCCATGAGCGACTTGAATTTCTCGATCATGTCATATGGTTTAGAAAGTCTTGCAAAAGTACATCCTTTTTGCGAATCGGGCCATGGCTGCCCGGGTAAAGCTATTGCTGTGTCGAAACCTGTACCTGGTGCCGGCTCGCATTGCTCCCCGGGCCGTACACCACGCCCTTGAGGGGGGCACAGTCACTGTAATCGCGCCCGTGGGCCACCTTGATGTGGTCTGAGGCCGCCAGCATGTTGTTGGTGGGGTCAAACCCGATCCAGCCAACCTCGGGCATGTAGGCCTCGACCCAGGCGTGCATCTGGGCATCCCCGAAAAAGCCGAGGCCCTGGTGCAGGTAGCCAGACACGTAACGGGCAGGAATGCCATGGGCGCGGGCAATGCCTATGAACAGGTGGGCAAAGTCCTGGCAGACCCCCTTGCGCAGGTCGAGGATTTCATCGAGGGTGGTATCGACGTGGGTCAGCCCCGGCGTGTACCGGATGTCTTCATAGACCCAGGTATTGAGCGCCTGCAGGTTTTCAAGGACCCCCATGCCGGGCTCAAAGCAAAAGACGGGTACCCCCTTCGGAAGCCTGGTAAGGGGCGTGTGCCGCAGGAAGGTGTCGAAACGGATCCGGAAAGGGAGCTCACCCAGGCGTTCGGGCTCGTAGGGCAGCAACAGGTCCGGGTCAAAATCAAAGGGGTTCACGGGCTGTTTGGTCAGGGCGAACCGCGCCTCAAAGCGGATCGATTCCAGGCTGTGCCGGTTGCGGATGCGGATCACCGGGAAGCCAAACCCGTTGCGGGAGAGTTCCCAGGGGGTGGCTTCGCTGTTGGTAAACCGGATTTCGGGCCTTGACTGGCTGGGATTTTCTTCCGGGATGATCAAAAATTGCCAGCTTGCCTCAATCACAGGAAAATCGTAGGTGTTTTCAGCCTGGTAGGTGATGGTGTAGTACTCCGCCATGGGCTATCGGGTTGCCGCCGTGAAGGTATCTAAAAATGTGGGATCTCAATAATGGAAAAATTCCTTTTGCATCTGGGTGCCAATGGCCCTGAGTTCGGTAAGGATATGGTTGATAAAGGCCTGCACATCTCCCTCTATGTCTTCGATGCGCTTGTATTGGTATTCGGAACGGATCTTCCCGACCATGAAGGCGGTGGAGTCTTTGTGAGATTCCCGCAGCGGGTCTATGGTCAGCACATGCCTGTATACCTGGTTCAGGCTGTTCATGACCGAGCGCGGGCAGTCGGGGTTCAGGATCAGGAATTCGAGGGTGCTCAGGCTGGTGGGGGCCTTTTTGTAATGGCGGCGCATCATGTCGTACGATTCGGCGCATTTGAGCAGGGTCGTCCATTCGTAGCTGTTGCGGAAGCGGTCGCCATAGCTGCCCGGGGATTTGCGCGCATCGTTGTATTTCGTGTTGATGATTCGTGTTATCTGAAGGGCCCGCTCCATGTTCACGCCCATCATGATAATGGCGTAGATGGAGTCGTGCAAGAGGGTGCCCCTGATCTTGCCGCGGAGCACCGCGGTCATTTCGGTGACCTGCGATGTAAAATCAAACAGGCCGGTCCTGACAAAAGTATCTGCCGGGTAGGAGTCGGCAAAATGGAAGAATTTATTGATGGCGTAGTACAATTCCGTTGAAATGAGGTCGCGGGCCGAGAGGGCGTTTTCGCGGGCATAGGTGATCGAGTTCAGGATGGAGGCCTGAAAACCGCGGTCCATCCCGATTTTGTGCAACACCTGGTCTTCTTCCAGCACGGCGTCTTCGGGGGCAGGGTCGCCCACCATGAACAGCATGGAGCGGAGCACAAAATCGCGCTCCTGCGAGAGGGAATTGGGGGCGTCGAGAGACGAGAAGTAATTCACGTTCAGGAATCGCGCCGTGTGTTCGGCCCGCTCGATATAGCGGCCCATCCAGAACAGGTTGTCGGCTACTCGTGCTAACATCAGATATCGTTTTTGAGTATCCAGGTATCCTTTGACCCACCCCCCTGGGAAGAATTCACGATCAGGTTGCCCCGCCTGAGGGCCACGCGGGTGAGCCCCCCTTTCAGCACGTAGGTTTTGTCCTGGCCCATCACGGTAAAGGTTCGCAGGTCGATGTGCCGCTGCTCAAAGGCCTGGGTCTCCTCGATATAGGTAGGGTGCACCGAGAGGGAGAGAATGGGCTGGGCCACGTATTTCCGGGGTTCTTCCTGCACCGCTTTGCGTACTTCCTCAACCTGCCGGTCGGACAGGGTGTTGCCGATCGAGATGCCGTAGCCGCCCGCCTCGTCTACGGGTTTCACCACCAGTTCCCTGATGTGCTCCAGCACGTATTCGAGGTCTTCGGGCCGGCTGCACCGATAGGTCTTCACATTTTTCAAGATGGGTTCTTCGCCCAGGTAATACCGGATGATGTCGGGCACATAGGAATACACGGCCTTGTCGTCGGCCACCCCCGTGCCGGGGGCGTTAGCGATGGTCACATTGCCCTTCTGATAGGCCGCGAAGAGGCCCGGTACCCCCAGGGCCGAGTCTTTCCTGAATTCGAGGGGGTCGAGGAACTCGTCGTCGATCCGGCGGTAGATGATGTCAACCTTTTCGGGCCCGTGGATGGTTTTCATGTAGACGAAGTCGTTCTCCACAAAGAGGTCCCGGCCTTCCACCAGTTCGACCCCCATGGTCTTGGCCAGGTAGCTGTGCTCGTAAAAGGCCGAATTGTACATGCCCGGGGTAAGCACCACGGTATTGGGCACATCAACCCCGTGCGGCTTTACGGTTTCGAGCAATTCCAGCAGGTTTTCGGCGTAGTCGGTGACCGTATGGGCCTGGTAGTGGTTAAAGACCCCGAACAGGGCCCGCTTGAGGGCCGTGCGGTTGCTCAGCACATAACTGACCCCGGAGGGGCAGCGGATGTTGTCTTCCAGCACATAATAGTGTCCGTCGGCATGGCGGATGAGGTCGGTCCCCGAGATATGGGTATAAATGCCGCCGGGGGGGTCCATGCCGCGCATCTGGTCGAGGTAGTTTTCGGAAGAGCTGACCAGCTCCAGGGGCACCACCCCGTCTTTCAGGATGTTGCGGTCGTGGTACAGGTCCCAGAGGAACAGGTTCAGCGCCCTGCACCGCTGTTTGACCCCCCGCTCGAGGCAGTCCCATTCCGAGGCGCCGATGATGCGCGGGAACAGGTCAAAGGGGAAGATCTTTTCGTTGGTCTTCTCCTCGCTGTAGACCCGAAAGGTGATCCCCTGGTTGAAAAAGGAGGCTTTGGCCCGGGCGTTCAGGTCGTTGTATTCCTCAATGGACTGCTTGCCATAAAGCTTCATCAGCTTCTTGTACACCTGCAGAACGCCTCCCTCCGGGTTGAATACCTCGTCATAGAAGGCGGGGTTGCGCTCGTAGGAGGAAAAGATGGATGACTGCTGCCTGGCCATATGGCTCTGTTTTTCGATGAAAATACGCGATTTGGCGCAAACTGCATAGCAGGCACCCGAATTTTGAAGGGAATGCAACCTGGCGCCCCCTTATTTGCATTTCGCTGTGTTTGGCTGCTCCAATTTTAGCGGGTCCGTATTTTGATTCGGGGCTATTTTAGCTACATTTAACACAAATTCAACCGCATGAAAAAATACGCACTCCTGGCCCTGATGGCGCTTGCCTCTCTGGGGGCCTACGGCCAATTTTCCCAGAAAAGCAAAGCCTACCAGAAATTCGACGGCTTTTTCACCTTTTATTATGACGATGCCGAGGGCAAAGTGTATTTGGAAGTCAAGAAGCTCGATACCGACTTTCTGTATGTGTATTCCCTGAGCAGTGGCATCGGCAGCAATGATATCGGCCTCGACCGCGGCCAGCTGGGCAATGAGCAGGTGGTTTCTTTCAAAAAGGCGGGAGACAAGTTGCTGCTGGTGCAGCCCAACCTGCAGTACCGGGCCATCACCGACAATGCGCTGGAGCGCAAATCGGTCGAGCAGGCGTTTGCCAAATCGATCCTGTTCGGGTTCCCGATCGTGGAGAAGGCCGGGGAGGCCTATATCGTGGAACTGACCCCTTTCCTGATGCAGGACATGCACGGGGTGGCAGACCGCCTCAAGCAAAGCGGGCAGGGCACCTACAGCCTCGACGCTTCCCGGAGCGCCCTGAACCTGGAACGCACCAGGGCCTTCCCGAAAAATTCCGAACTGGACGTTTTTTTGACCTTCAAGGGAGATCCGCAAGGCGATTATATCCGTTCGGTGGCCCCGAACCCCAAACTGGTTTCGGTCGCCCAGCACCATTCCTTCGTGGAACTGCCCGGTGCCGGGTTTGAGATGCGGCCCTTCGACCCCCGCAGCGGCTCTTATCCCTTCAGCTTTTACGATTACGCCACCCCGGTGGAAGCCCCACTGGTCAAACGGTACGTGCCCCGGCACCGCCTGGAGAAAAAGGACCCCGGGGCAGCTGTCAGCGAGGCGGTGGAACCGATTGTCTACTACCTCGACAACGGCACCCCCGAACCCATCCGTTCGGCCCTGCTCGAAGGGGGGAGCTGGTGGAACCAGGCCTTTGAGGCCATCGGGTATAAAGACGCCTTCCAGATCAAAATGCTGCCCGATGAGGCCGACCCCCTCGACGTGCGCTACAACGTGGTGCAATGGGTGCACCGATCCACCCGCGGCTGGAGCTACGGCAGCAGTGTGTCAGACCCGCGCACCGGCGAGATCATCAAGGGGCACGTAAGCCTGGGCAGCCTGCGCATCCGGCAGGACTTCTTGATCGCGCAGGCCCTGGCCAACCGCCCCTTCGAGACCTCCGACACGAACCACCAGGCGCTGCTCGAGCTGGCCCTGGCCCGTATCCGCCAGCTTTCTGCCCACGAGATCGGGCATACCCTCGGCTTTGCCCACAATTTTGCCGCCAGCACCAACAACCGGGCTTCGGTCATGGATTACCCCCACCCGTATATAGGCCTTGAAAACGGGGCCGTCGATATTACCCATGCCTATGACACCGGCATAGGGGAATGGGACAAGGTGGCCGTTGCCTATTCTTATTCTGACTTTCCGGAAGGCACCGATTCGCACCGGGCCCTGCAGGAGATCCTGACCCGGGCCCAGGCCGACGGGCTCCGCTATATTTCTGACCAGGACGCCCGGGCCGTGGGCGGGGCACATGCCTACGCCCACCTGTGGGATGGCGGGGCAGAGGCCGCCCCGGAGCTCGACCGCATGCTCGAGGTGCGGAAAGCCGCCATCAGGCAGTTCAGCCCGGCCAACATCCGGCAGGGGGAGCCCTTCAGCATGCTCGAAGATGTTTTTGTACCCCTGTACTTCTTCCATCGCTACCAGACCGAAGCCGTATCGAAGGTCATCGGGGGCCTCGATTATTCCTACGCCGTAAGGGGCGATGGCGCCCGTCCGTGGCACGCAATGCCCAGGGACGCCCAGGAAAAGGCCCTGAATAGCATCTTGCAGACTCTTGATGTCCGCCACCTGGCCATCCCGCCTTGGGTGTTGCAATGGTTTCCGCCCCGGGCCATGGGGTACCCCGCTACGCGCGAGTCGTTCAGGGGCCGTACCGGGGTGGCTTTTGATCCCCTTGGGGCCGCAGAAACGGCTGCCGACATGACCCTCGGCCTGTTGCTGCACCCAGAACGGGCCTCGAGGCTGGTCCAGCAGCGGGGCATTGACCCCGGGCAGGTCGGCCTGGAGGAAGTGATCGCCCGCGTTGTGGAGGCCACCATCTTCTCGAAACCGCCGGGGTCTTACGAACAGCAGGTGCAGGAAGTGGTCAGCTTCCAGGTGCTCAGGCACCTGATGCGCCTGGCACTGGAGCCCGATGCCCACCCGCAGGTATCGGCCATTTCCCATGCGGCCATTCTGGACCTGAAATCCAGGCTCCTGAAAGCAGGAGATTCGGTGGTGGCCCGCGAAATGGTGAGGCGCATTGACCGGTTTATGGAGCACCCTGAAGAATTCAAACCCGAAAAGGCGCCCCAAATCCCCGATGGCTCCCCGATCGGGATGGGATGCCTCGATGAAATGCCCCTGACATGGAAGTAAACCTGATCAGCGATACCGTTACCCGACCCACCCCGGGCATGCTGCAGGCCATGATGGCCGCCGAGGTGGGCGATGATGTTTTTAAGGAAGACCCCACAGTCAACGCCCTTGAGCGGAAGGTAGCCGAATTCTTCGGGATGGAGGCCGCCCTCTTCTTCCCGAGTGGCACCATGGCCAACCAGACCGGGATCAAGATCCACACCCAGCCGGGCGATCAGCTCATCTGCGACAAGTTTGCACATATCTACAACTACGAAGGGGGAGGGGTAAGTTTCAACAGCGGGGTATCGTGCAAGCTGGTCGATGGCGACCGGGGCATGATCACGGCCCAGCACGTGCTGGCCTCGATCAACCCCCCCGATTTCTACCACAGCCCGCGCACCCGCCTGGTTTGCGTGGAAAATACCACCAATAAGGGAGGGGGAGCCTGTTATGATTTTGAGGAGCTCCTCCGCATTCGGGAGGTTTGCGGCCTGCACGGCCTGGCCCTGCACCTCGACGGCGCCCGTATCTGGAACGCCCTGGTGGCCACCGGGCAGTCGGCGCGCGATTACGGGGAGCTCTTCGATACCATCAGCGTTTGCCTGAGCAAAGGCCTGGGCTGCCCGGTGGGATCCCTGCTCGTCGGTTCTGAAAAGCTCATGGACCAGGCGCTGCGCATCCGCAAGGTTTTCGGGGGGGGGATGCGCCAGGCAGGCTACCTGGCGGCTGCCGGGATCTTCGCCCTCGACAACCACGTTGAACGGCTGTCAGAAGACCACCGCAAAGCGCGCGAACTGGGCGAGCTGCTCCAGGGCAAGGATTTCATTCGCTATGTGGCACCTGTGGAAACCAATATCGTGATCTTCGAGACCGACCCTGCCCGGGTGGGCGATGCCGTGTTGCTCAACGCCCTGACCGGGAAAGGGATCCGCCTGATCGGAATGGGGCAGGGGAAATTGAGGTTTGTCACCCATCTGGACTATACCGATGCCATGCACGAGTACGTGCTTTCGGTGCTCGACGGCCTGTCATTTTAGAGCCCGCTGATGCGCCTGAGGGTGTTCTTGATGCCGTTTTCCATGCCGGCTTCTGACCGGTAAAACTGGCTGTTGCCAATCGGACGGCCCTCTGCCGACCGGAGGGAGAAGTGGAATCGCCCCAGGTGGTCTGTCTTGCGTTCCACGCAGGCCGGGTTCTGCACCAATGTTTTGAGTTGCCCGACCGCATGCTCGGCCTCGCCCCGTTCTGCAAACGGGGTGCTTACCAGCAGGTCGTGGCCTTCCCGGCTCTTCACGACAAACCGGTACGATCCTGTCTTGTCTTGGCGGATTTCCAGCAACTTTTTTTTGGGGGTTTACGAACCTCTAAGGTAGGGATTTTTGCGGACCTTATTTAAGGAACTGGTCCATCCCCGGCAGGTTGGGCATGCCTTCGCGGGCCACCGCCCCGAGTTCGGCTTCCTGAACCTCCCCGGCCCTGGCCAGGGCTTTGTTAAGGGTCAGGATCAGGTAGTCGGTCAACTGCTCTTTGTCTTCGAGCAGGCGGTCGTCGAGGTTGATTTCCACCACTTCCCGGTTGGCGGTCACCACGGCTTCCAGCAGCCCGTCGGGGCTTTTCTCCGAGATGTGCACAGTGCTGAGCCGCGCTTTGGTCGCCTTGATTTTCTCCTGGGTTTCCCTGAGTTTCCCCATCATCCCCATCAAATCTCCGAACATAGTTGCATGCTTTTGAGATTCAATAATACAAAAAAGCAGCCATTTTGCACCTGCTTCCGTATCTCAGAAACCCTTTGCCTTGTGGTAAGAAGTGCTATTTTTGCCATTTGCCGAAACCTGTTTGTGAAGCCCATGAAAGAACCCATGCCGCCCAGAGCCCGGAAGGTCCCCCACCGTCTCGAGATGCACGGAGATACCCGCATCGATGAATACTACTGGCTGCGGGATCGCGAAGACGAAGCTGTCATGGAGCACCTGAAAGCCGAGAATGCTTATTACAAAGCGATGACGGCCCATACCGGGGCTTTCCAGGAGGAGTTGTTCCGCGAGATGAAAGCCCGCATCAGGGAAGACGATGAGTCGGTGCCCTACCGCCTGAACGGATACTGGTACGTCACCCGCTATGAAACCGGTCACGAATACCCCGTTTATACCCGGAGAAATGACACTCTGGAGGCTCCTGAAGAAATCCTGTTTGACTGCAACGCCCTTGCCGAGGGGCATGACTTCTTTGACCTGAGGGGTATTGCGGTGAGCCCAGACAACCGCTTGGCGGCTTACGGGGTAGATACCGTCTCGCGCAGGGAGTACACCATCCGCATCAAGGACCTTGAAACCGGGGCGCTCTATCCTGAAGTGCTCGAAAGTACCACGGGTAGCTCGGTGTGGGCAGCCGACAACAAAACGATCTTTTATACCCGGAAAGACCCCGTCACCCTGAGGTCAGACCGTATCTACCGGCACGTGCTGGGCACCCTGGCCTCCGACGACCAGCTGGTGTATCACGAAGACGACGAGACCTTCAGCACCTATGTGTATAAATCCAAGTCGAAGAAGTACATCATCATCGGGTCGTTCAGCACCCTGACCTCCGAATACCGGATTTTGAACGCCGACAACCCAACCGGGTCGTTTCGCCTGTTTTCGCCCAGGGAGCGCGGGGTTGAATATTCCATTTACCACTACCAGGACCGATTTTTCGTGCTGACCAACAAAGACGGGGCCACCAACTTCAAGGTGATGACCACCCCCGAAGCACACACAGAAAGCCGGCACTGGCAGGAATTGATCCCCCACCGCGATACGGTACTGATAGAAGATATCGAGATTTTCCGCGATTTCTTTGTCATCGATGAGCGCGAGAACGGGCTCAACCGCATGCATATCCACCGCTGGGACGGCACCGACCGGTACTACCTGCCTTTTGAGAGCGAGACCTATGTGGCCTACTCGTACGTAAACCTCGACTACGATACCGAATGGCTGCGCTATGTGTACAACGCCATGACCACCCCTTACAGCATCATTGACTTCAACATGCGCACCCGCGAACAAAAGGTGCTCAAGCAGCAGGAGGTGATGGGGGGCGGGTTCGACCCTGAAAACTACCGCTCCCGGAGGGTCTGGGCCACGGCCCGTGACGGGGCGCAGGTTCCCATTTCCATGGTTTACCACAGAGACACCCCGCTAGACGGCAGCGCGCCCCTGCTCCAATACGGTTACGGGGCCTACGGCAATACCACCGATCCGTATTTTTCAACTGTGCGGCTGAGCCTGCTTGACCGGGGATTTATTTATGCTATTGCCCACGTGCGGGGAGGGGAGTACCTGGGAAGACC
Source organism: uncultured Robiginitalea sp. (assembly GCA_964461555.1). Lineage (GTDB taxonomy): Bacteria > Bacteroidota > Bacteroidia > Flavobacteriales > Flavobacteriaceae > Robiginitalea. Next base: position 46,672 of record CAYWZF010000010.1, read on the forward strand.
CTGGTACGAGGCCGGAAAATTGTTCAACAAGATGAACACCTTTACCGATTTCATCGACTGTTCCCGCTTCCTGGTGGCCCAGGGGTACACCAGCCCGGAACACCTTTACGCCTATGGGGGCTCTGCCGGTGGCCTGCTTATCGGGGCCGTGATCAATATGGCGCCGGGCCTGTACAATGGGGTTCTGGCGGCCGTGCCCTTCGTCGATGTGGTTACCACCATGCTCGACGAAAGCATCCCGCTCACCACGGGCGAATACGACGAATGGGGCGACCCCAGGGACCCCGATTTCTACGCCTGCATGAAATCGTATTCCCCCTACGACAATATCAAGGCCCAGCCGTATCCCCACATGCTGGTCATCACCGGGCTGCACGATTCACAGGTGCAGTACTGGGAGCCGGCTAAATGGGTGGCCAGGCTCAGGGACCTGAAAACCGATACGAATATGCTGCTGCTGTATACCAACCTCGAAGCCGGTCACGGGGGCGCTTCGGGCCGTTTTGAGTCGCTCCGGGAGACCGCCATGGAGTACGCATTTATCCTCGATCTGGAAGGGAAAGCTAAATAATTGAAAAATAAATCTTAATTTTGCCCCCAAACGCGGGCCTCTTCAAGAAGACCCCTGAGCCGAACCACACTCTCATGAAACAAGAGATTCAGGCCTACAACAACCTCCTCGAACTTATCGGCAAAACCCCGCTGATACGGCTTAACAAGCTTACTGAATCATTCAACGGCAACTTTTACGCCAAGCTGGAGGCATTTAACCCGGGCCACTCTTCCAAAGACAGGATTGCTCATTTTATCATAGAAGAAGCTGAGAGAACCGGCCTGTTGAAACCCGGCAGCACCATCATCGAGACCACCTCGGGAAACACCGGTTTCAGCCTGGCTATGGTTAGCATCATCAAGGGGTACGACTGCATCCTGGCAGTGAGCTCCAAGTCTTCTGCAGACAAAATTGATATGCTGCGCTCCATGGGGGCCAAGGTATATGTTTGCCCGGCCCACGTAAGCGCCGACGACCCCCGTTCCTATTACCAGGTAGCCCGGCGCCTCCACGAGGAGACCAAAGGTTCGATCTACATCAACCAGTATTTCAACGAGCTCAACATTCTGGCGCATTACCGCACCACCGGCCCGGAAATCTGGGAGCAAACCGGCGGGCAGATCACCCACCTTGTGGCCTGCAGCGGCACCGGGGGCACCATCTCAGGTACTGCCCGGTTCCTCAAGGAGCAGAACCCTGGCATTCGGGTTATCGGGGTGGACGCCTATGGTTCCGTATTGAAAAAATACCACGAAACCGGCGAGCTCGACCTGAATGAAATCTATCCCTATCGCATCGAGGGGCTGGGTAAGAACCTGATCCCCCAGGCCACCGATTTTGAGGTGATCGACGAATTCATCAAGGTAACCGATGAGGAAAGCGCCCACATGGCCCGCGCCATATCGCGCACCGAGGGGATCTTTTCAGGATACACTAGCGGGGCTGCCATGCAGGCCGTTAAATTGCTGCACGAAGCGGGCGAGTTCAGCGCCCAAAGCCAGGTGGTGGTCATTTTCCCTGACCATGGCTCGCGCTACATGAGCAAGATCTACAGCGACTCCTGGATGGAGGCCCAGGGCTTTTTCGACAGCAAAAGCGTTGGCGAAACCCGGAAAGTCCAGCACATCAAATAGATTTTTACCAGGGTTGATCAGGGGTGCAGGCGGTTGCAGAACCAAGCCTGCAAAGCGCTATAATTTTTTGTGTTTCCTCTCCAAATTTCTGTAATTTTGCCCCTGTCATGACGCCCGTCCGCAGTGCGTACCCTGCGTACCTAGCCGGCGTCTACCGAACCAAGCTAAGCTACATGAGAGATTTATTCGATCGAATTATTGAAAATAAAGGCCCTCTCGGGAAATGGGCTTCCCAGGCTGAGGGCTATTTTGTTTTCCCCAAGTTGCAGGGCCCCATTTCAAACCGGATGAAATTCCAGGGAAAGGAAGTGATCACCTGGAGCATCAATGACTACCTGGGCCTGGCCAACCGGCCGGAAGTCAAAAAGGCCGATGCCGATGCCGCCCTGGAGTACGGGGCAGCTTACCCCATGGGCGCCCGCATGATGAGCGGGCATACCGATTACCACGAGCAACTCGAGCGCGAACTGGCCGCCTTCGTCCATAAAGAAGCCGCTTACCTGCTCAATTTCGGGTATCAGGGCATCATGTCGGCTATCGACGCCCTGGTCTCCAAAGACGACATCATCGTCTACGACGTCGATTCCCACGCCTGCATCATTGACGGGGTTCGCCTCCATATGGGCAAGCGATTCACCTTCAAGCACAACGACATCGAATCGCTCGAAAAGAACCTCGAGCGGGCCACCAAGATGGCTGAGCAGACCGGGGGGGGCATTTTGGTGATCTCCGAAGGCGTTTTCGGCATGCGGGGCGAACAGGGCAAGCTCAAGGAAATTGCTGCCCTGAAGAAGAAATACAATTTCCGCTTTATGGTCGACGATGCGCACGGGTTCGGTACCCTGGGCAAGACCGGGGCCGGGGCCGGCGAGGAGCAGGGGGTGCAAGACGATATCGACGTCTATTTCGCCACCTTTGCCAAATCCATGGCAGGCATTGGCGCCTTTTTGGCGGCCGACAAGGAAATCATCGAATACCTGAAGTACAACCTCCGTTCGCAGATGTTTGCCAAATCGCTCCCCATGATCTACGTGAAGGGGGCCCTGAAGCGGCTCGACATGCTGCGCACCATGCCCGAGCTCAAGAAAAAGCTCTGGGACAACGTAAATGCCCTTCAGAACGGGCTGAAGGAACGCGGTTTTGACATAGGCACCACCAGCAGCTGCGTCACGCCCGTGTACCTGAATGGCAGCATCCCGGAAGCCATGGCCCTGGTCAAGGACCTGAGGGAAAATTACGGCATCTTTTGCTCTATAGTGGTGTACCCTGTGATCCCGAAAGGCCTTATCCTGTTGCGGATGATCCCGACGGCCACCCATACGGCCGAAGACATTGCCGAAACCCTGGATGCTTTCTCGGCCATTCGCGAGCGGCTCCAGAATGGCACCTACAAGCGCCTTTCTGCCGCCGTGGCAGCAGCCATGGGCGAATAAACCCGCTCTGGCGAAACAGATACCGGCCTGGGGGCCGGCTCAAAGACCCTGGCCGATGCGTCGGGGTTTTTTGTTTACAGGGATCGGCGGTAGGTTCGCCGCCTTTTGTAGACCTGCGGGTCAAAATTCTTCCAGATCTGCTGGATGGCTTTGTTGTCGGCCAGCTCAGGGGTGCGGTAACACATTTGTACCCCTTTGCGGGTGAATACATCGTAATACTCCTTGAAGATAATGGCCGTTACCCCCTTGTTCTGGTATTCGGGCCTTATGCCGATCAGGTAGAAGATGGCGTCGCGGTTGTACCTGCGGGCGTGCAGCAGGTGCAGAATGCCGGTCGGGAATAGACGGCCGCCCGCTTTCTGCAGGGCTTCGGAATATGAAGGCATCACAATGGCGAAGGCGACCATGCGGTCTTCGCGGTCAAGGACGAATTTGATGTATTCGGGGTTGATGAAGGGGATGAATTTCTTTTTCATATAGGCCTTCTGGGCTTCAGAGATAGCCACAAAGGACGAAAGGCGCTCGTAGGAGGCCATAAACAGGTCGAACATCTCGTCTACCCAGGGCATGATCTCGCCGGTCTTTCTGAAATTCAGCGGCCGCAGGCCATAGCGCTGGCGGATCAGCCCCTCGACCCGCGAAAAGAGCTTCGGGTCGGCATTGGCAGCCGGGAATTTGCTCTCGATGTATTCTTTTTCTGTTGTGAACCCCAGATTTTCAAGGTGTACGGCGTAGTACGGAAAGTTGTACCAGGTAACCATGGTGCCGAGATGGTCGAACCCCTCTGTGAGCACCCCCACCTTGTCAAGGTTGGAAAATCCCATGGGCCCCTCCATGTATTCCAGCCCGTGTTCCCGGCCCACTTCAGCCACTTTGTCGAGCAGGGCCCCGGAGACCTCCGCGTCATCTTCAAAGTCGAGCCACCCGAAACGCATTTTGGGCACCCCCTGTTCACGGACTTCGTTCCAGTTCACAATGGCCGCCACCCGGCCCACGGGTTTGCCCCCTTTGTAAGCCATGAAAAACCGGGCCTCTGCCTGGGCAAATACCGGATTCACCCTTCGGTCGAGGGAATCCACTTCTTCGCTGATGATAGGCGGCACCCAATAGGGGGAGCCTTTGTACAGGGCAAAGGGGTAGCGCACAAAGGCCTTCATTTCCCTCCGGGTAAGGGCTTCTCGGATCTCTATCATAGTAGGGGCTTACCGTCCCCAATATTAGCAAACTTTAGCCAGAGGGGAAAGCCGGAACCCAAAAGCCTTAGAAACCGCCCTGATCCGGATCGTCTTGTTTTCGCTGCCGCTTCTTGTTCCGTTTTTCGGCACGGCGCTGGCTGCGCTTCTCTTCCTTGGAGAGCTTGCGGCCGCTTTTTGCCATGCTGTTGCGGCCGATGGGGTCCTGGTCTTCGATCGGGATCACCTCGTCTTTGTGGAAATCAAGCCGGTACGACACCCCGCTGGCGATGAAGATGCGGGTTGGGGTGTCCTTGAACCCGGCTCCCACGTGCAGGTCGGCCTGAAAGTTGGGGTTGATCAGGTAGGCCACACCACTGCGCAGCAGTATATCTGAATACCGGTCGCTCTGAATGCCCTGGTTTTCAACAAAGACGCTCCATTTGGGGTTGCGGAAGGCGTGCGAGACAGAGACCAGGTAGCTCCACTCCGGGAAATCGGTGCCGATGCGGTCATAGGCAACGTTGGTGATCAGCACCAAACGCGGGGTCAACCGGCTTTGCGTGGCTACCATCGCCCGGGGCGAAACGGTCGGTTCCTGCGGATAGAAGGGGTTGTCGCCCAGCACGAAATTGGCCCCGGCGTACAGCGCCACCGAAGGGATCAGGTTGCGCCACTGGAAGACGTTGTTGGCCCGCCAGCTGTACAGGTTGGGTTTGTTGCGTTCCGGGTCTTTGTACCGGTCGTAGAGGAGGTATTTGAGCCCGACCCGGTTGCGGTAGAAATCGGAGAGGCGCTCTTCGGTCCCGAGGTTGGAATAGGTGATCTGCTGCCTCTGGTAGATGCCTTCCCAGTGAAGTTCCAGGGCCTCGAAAAAAAGTCCGTACCGAAGGGCCACATCAAGCCCGTAAATCCCCGATTCGGTATTCAGGATGGAGTGGTCTTGCTCTTCGAAGAAAAGCCCTGCTTCTGCCTGTACGACGCCTTTGCCGACGGCATAGGCGCTGTTGGCCTTCCCAGGCCGGTTCGAATTGATCACATCCGTATACTGGGCCTGGGCGATCAAACCGCTGAATAACAAGCCGAAAGCGCAGAACTTTTTAAGGGTTTCGGAAAGAAATTGCCCCGTTTTGGCAGCCATATTTAGAATTATTTTAGGACTTTTATACTGCTATAACAACGTCGGAATCGTACTTTTGATATATAAAGCCTTCAGAATATGGGTATTTTGCGATTTCTGTTTTTCGCCATCCTGGGGTACTACCTGCTGATGCTGCTCGGTCGCCTGCTGGCACCCTGGCTGGGCCGGTATGCCGCCCGCAAGTCGGAAGCTATGTTCCGGAAGGCATTTGAAAATGCACAACAGGAACAGGGCGAACCAGAGAAGGTGGGGGAGGTGACCATAGACCGTAAGCCGCCCCGCAGGGAAAAGGGCAGGAAGCCGGTGGGAGAGTACATTGAGTTCGAAGAAATCGAATAAACCATCCAGCAACCAACCAATGAACCTGAATTTCAAGCAATTCCTCACCCATTTTTTCGTACTTGTCTTTTTTGCCCTGGCCGCCCTGGCGTATTTCTACCCGGTGCTGCAGGGAAAGACCATTTACCAGTCCGATATTGTGCAATACCGGGGCATGGCCCATGAGCAGGAAGAATTCCGGGGCCGAACCGGCCAGGAGCCATACTGGACCAACAGCGCGTTTGGGGGTATGCCCACCTACCAGCTGGGGGCACATTACCCGCATGATTATGTGAAGCGGCTCGACCGTCTGATCCGATTTTTGCCCCGCCCGGCCGATTACCTCTTCCTCTATTTCCTGAGCTTTTATATCCTGATGTGCTGCCTGAAGGTCGATACCCGCCTGGCCATACTGGGCGCACTGGCTTTTGGCTTTTCGACCTACCTGATCATCATTCTCGGGGTGGGGCATAATGCCAAGGCCCATGCCCTGGGTTACCTGCCCATGCTCTTAGGCGGTATTTTGCTGGTTTTCCGGAAGAAGTACCTCTGGGGTTTTGTGCTGACCGCCCTGGCCATGGCCCTCGAAGTGCAGGCCAACCACTACCAGATGACCTATTATTTCATGCTGCTGGTGCTGATGCTGGGTCTGGCCTACCTGATCGATGCGATCCGCACCAAAAAGCTGGGCCATTTCTTTGCCTCGGTGGGAATCCTGGTCGGTGCCGTGGCGCTGGGGGTGCTGGCCAATGCCACTTCCCTGCTGGCCACCCGCGAATACGCCCAATGGAGCACCCGCGGGCCTTCAGCCCTGACCCTCGACGCTGATGGCAATCCTAAAGGCCGGTCTGACGGGCTTGACCGGGAATACATTACCCAGTACAGTTCGGGCATTACCGAGTCGCTCAACCTGCTGGTGCCGCGCCTCTTTGGCGGGGGATCGGTGGAGGAGCTCGGCGAGCATTCCAAGACCTATGACTTTCTGATCGACCAGGGGGTACCCCGGTCTCAGGCGCTGGAATTCAGCAACAACCTGCAGCTTTACTGGGGCGATCAGCCCGGGGTGGCGGCGCCTCCCTATGTGGGCGCTGTGATCCTTTTCCTCTTCCTGCTGGGCATCTTGTTGGTCAAAGGGCGGGCCAAATGGTGGCTGCTGGCCGGCTCGGTGCTGTCGCTGGCCCTGTCATGGGGCAAGAATTTCGGGCTGCTGACCGATTTCATGATCGATTACTTTCCGCTCTACGACAAGTTTCGCGCGGTTTCTTCCGTGCAGGTGATTTTGGAGCTCTGCGCCCCGATACTGGCGGTGCTGGCCCTGAAGCGCTATTTTGACCCGAAAATCGGGGGCGGCCAGAAGAAGCGGGCCCTGGCGGTTTCCTTTCTGGCGATGACCGCCCTGGCCGTCTTGCTGTTGCTGGCCAAACCCTTCTTTGATTTCGCGGGGGGCAGCGATGAAATCCTGAAACGCTACTTCGGGGAAGATATCGTGGCGGTCATACAGAGCGACCGCGAAGCCGTGTATATAAATGACACCCTGCGTTCCTGGGTATTTATTGCCCTGACGGCCCTGGTGCTCTGGCTGAACCTGAAGGGCCGGCTGCGCAGGAACTGGGCCGTGACGGGCCTTACGCTGCTGGTTTTGGCCGACCTGGTCGGGGTTGACCGCCGTTACGTGAACCGGGATGATTTCGTTCCCTCCAGGCGGATGACTGCACCCATTGCCCAGTCGCAGGCCGACCAGCTGATCCTGAGCGATACCACCGTATTCAGGGTACTGAACCTGAACGAGGGGTTGAACGGGGCGCGGACTTCCTATTTCCACCATTCCCTCGGCGGTTACCACGCCGCCAAGCCCCGCCGCATCCAGGACCTTTTTGAGTATCATATCTACCGCGACAACCGCCGGGTGCTCGATATGCTCAACACCAAATACCTGATCCAGCCCGGGGAAGAAGGCACCCCTTCGGTGAGCCTGAACCCTGGGGCCCTTGGCAACGCCTGGTTCGTGGCCCGCCTCGGGGCGGTGGCCTCGGCCGATGAGGCGATCAGGGCCCTCGACAGCCTCGAAGTTTCGCGCGAGGCCGTGGTCAACCGGGCCGACTTCCCTGAAATTTCGCCGGCGGCATTCCAGGTCGATTCCACGGCCCGCATTGCGTTGCTCCATTACGAGCCCAACTACCTGAAGTATCGTGCTGAGAACGACCACGAAGGCCTGGCTGTATTTTCGGAAATGTATTATCCCCACGGCTGGCAGGCCTATATTGACGGGGCCCTGCATTCCCACTTCCGCGTCAATTACGCCCTCAGGGCCATGCATATCCCGGCCGGTAAGCACACGGTGGAGTTCCGGTTTGAGCCGCAGGTGGTGGAGCAGGGGAGCAAGTGGTCCCTGGCTGGCTCCATTGGGTTGCTGGTTTCTCTGCTGGGCGCCGTCGCCTACAGCCTGTGGGGCCGCCGCAAACCAAAGGCGCCTGAAGAATGATGCGGAAAATACTCCTCATTCTCTATTACTGGCCTCCTGCCGGGGGGCCCGGCGTACAGCGATGGCTGTATTTTGTGCGCTACCTTCCCCAATTCGGCATAGAGCCCGTGCTCTACCTGCCCGAAAACCCCCATTATCCCCTGCGCGACCCTGACCTGGAAGAACTGGTCCCCGAGGGCATCACAATATACCGGTGCCGGTTCTGGGAGCCCTACGGGCTTGCCTCCCTGCTGGGCCGTGACAAGACCCGGCGCATCAGTTCGGGCATCATCCGCCGGAAAAAGCCGGGCCTCATTGAAAGGGCCCTGCTCTGGATCAGGGGAAACCTGTTTATCCCCGACGCCCGGCGGGGCTGGGTAAGGCCTGCTTTGCGCGACTTGCCGGCCATCCTCGAACAGGAAGGGATACGCACAGTAGTCACCACCGGCCCGCCCCACAGCCTGCACCTGATCGGGATGGGCCTGAAAGCGAGACTGCCCATCCGATGGGTGGCCGATTTCCGTGATCCCTGGACCGAGATCGGCTATATGGACGCCCTCTTTCCCGGCAAACGCGCGATGCGGCGCCACCGCGAGCTGGAATCGCTCGTATTGCGCGCTGCCGACCAGATCGTGACCACCAGCCGCACCACGTGTGCGGCCTTTGAGGCACTGACCGACCGGCCGGTGACCGTGGTGACCAACGGCTATGACGGCCAACCGGGAGACGGCCGCCAGCCGGAAGGGGATTTTGTGCTGGCCCACATCGGTTCCATGCTGAGCGACCGCAACCCCGGGGCACTCTGGAAAGCGCTCCGGGAACTCTGCAACCAGGATCCGGGGTTTGCCCGCCGCCTGCGGATCGAGCTCACGGGCCTGGTAAGCCCTGAAATAGAGCAAAGCCTTCGCTTGCACGGGCTTTGGGAACATACCCGGGTCAGGCCCTATGTACCCCACCGGGAAGCCCTGGCCCTGCAGCGGCAGGCCCAGGTATTGTTGCTGGTTGAAATCGATTCGCCCCAAACCCGGGGGATTGTCCCGGGCAAGCTTTTTGAGTACATGTCGGCTGCCCGCCCCATCCTGGCCATCGGGCCCGAAGGGTGGGAAGCGGCCGAAATCGTAAACCAAACCGGATGTGGAAGCGGCTTCTCATATTCCCAGGAGTTAGGGATAAAGACCCGTGTGCTCGCATGGTACGAGGCCTATTGCGCAGGGGCCCTGCACCAGAACCCGGATATGGCCGGGCCCTACCACCGGAAGGCGCTCACTGAGAAGCTCGTAAAAGAGGTATTATGGGAATGATCCTGAGGCAATCCCTGGTCAATATGATCATTACCTACCTGGGTTTTGCCCTGGGGGCGGTCAATTATATGGTGTTGTACCTGCGGTTCATGACGGCCGAGTATTTCGGGCTGGTCGGTGTGATCTTGTCGACAGCGGCCCTGCTCATGCCCCTGATGTCTTTCGGGATCCCCAATACCCTGGTCAAATTCTATTCGGGTTTTGACGATGAAGCCCACAGGCACCGTTTCCTGACGCTTTGCTTTCTGCTTCCCCTGGCAATCATCGTACCCCTGGGGCTGTTCAGCTGGCTGGCCAATGAGGCGATCGCCTCTTTTATGGCCCGCAAGAACGCCATCGTGCGCGACTACGTCTGGCACATCTTCCTCATCGGCCTGGCCATGGCCTATTTCGAGGTTTTCTTCTCCTGGAGCAAGGTGAGCCTGAAATCTGTGTTTGGCACCTTTCTCAAAGAAATATTCGTGCGCGCGGGCGTTACCCTTTTGCTGGTGCTATTATACCTGAAACGCATCGACGAGGCGCAATTCCTGCTCTGGATGGTTGCCCTTTACCTGCTTCGGACTGTGCTTATGTTTGCCTACGGCAGGAAGCTGCAACCCGTCAGATTCATCCTGGAACGGCCTCCCCACTGGGCCTATATTTTAAAGTACAGCGCCCTGATCATTCTGGGAGGGTCGGTCTCGGTGCTGCTGCTGGAGGTCGACCGCTTCATGATCAACCAGTATATCGAGATCCAGAAAGTAGCCTATTACTCCCTGGCCATTTTCATCGCCACGGTGATCATCGTGCCCTGGAGGGCCATGCACCAGATCACCTACCCGCTTACCGCCCGCCTGATGAATGCAGACGACCGGGTGGGCCTGGGCCAGTTGTACAGGAAAAGCTCCCTGAACCTGCTGATCGTCTCGGGTTGGATTTTCCTGCTCATCGCCCTCAACCTCGACCAGATCTACGCCCTGGTGCCCGAGCCGTACCGGGCAGGGTCGGCCGTGGTCCTGATCATCGGGGCGGTAAAGCTGTACGATTCCTTTCTGAGCATCAATACCTCCATCCTGTACAATTCCAAATATTACGTGAGCCTACTGTTTATGGGGATTGGGCTAGCAGCGCTCACGGTGGGCTTCAACATGTTCTTCATCCCCCGCCTGGGCCTGATCGGGGCGGCCTATGCCACGGCCCTGGCCGTGCTGTGTTACAACTCCTTCAAGCTGGGTTTTGTCTGGCGCAAATTCGGGCTTCAGCCCGCAAGCCGGGCAACCCTGTGGCTGCTGCTAATCGGCACGGGGACCTGGCTGCTGCTGGCCATACCTCGTTTCCCCTGGCACCCCCTGGTCAATATCGGTGCAAAAAGCATTTTGATCACCCTTTGTTTCATAGGCACAATCTGGTGGATGCGGCTTTCGCCCGAGCTCAATGCCCTCGCCGCCAAATGGCTGATGCGAAAAGACCCCGGGAGGAAAGATCCTCCACGGGGCCTTGACAACTAACCAACCTAAAAACTGCTTTTACTGGTTCCCTGAGCGGCTGCTTCTGCCCCGGGAAGTGCTGTTCCCGCTCCGGTTGTTCCCGCTCCGGCTGGCATGGGCGGTTTCTTTGCGGGTTTCATGGGCCTTTGCCGGTTTGCGGACCTGGGCAGATCGCTCCCGGGCCTGTGCCCGGCCGGGCTCTGACCTGCTAACGGTTCGGCTCTCCATCCGGGCAGGGGCAGCCTGGCTGCTGCGTCGGGTTTCAGAAGATCGTACCGCTTTGGAAGCGGGCTGGTTGCCAGATCTCGTGGCCAGGGCAGTGCGATCGTTGCGCTTGGAGGTTTCCCGGCGCATTTCATTTCCGAGGCTTTGCGGGCTGCGCTGCAGCTCGCTCCGGTTTGAGCGGACTTCCCCTTTGGAGGCATAGGCTGCATCCCTTCGG
>CAYWZF010000011.1:0-55569 GCA_964461555.1 uncultured Robiginitalea sp.
TCTGATATAAAGGGCATTGAGATTTATCTCATGGCAGAACTCTGGCTTCTTCCCATTCGACTCTCCCGATTCGTCCATAAATTCACCTATTTTCCGCCTACAAAAGATCCTGAAAAATGGATCGAAAGTGTAAATGAGCAGACCGTCCGGCATTCTATAGATGTGATCTTGCCGGTATATGTAAAGGCCCTCCGCCACTTGATCGAATTCCGTGAAAAACTTGAAAAACCGGAGGCGCTCCTTTTACCCCCGAGCCTTGTTGCTTTCGACACAGCCAACAACAAAGGGATATTGGCCGATTTTCTTAAAAAGCACAGCATTCCCGCACCCCATTTTTGGCATCCTGACCCGGAAGATCACAAGTGGCAGGTTCAGAATATGGGGCCTTATCCCCTAATGCTGAAGCCTACCTTAGACAGTGGGGCGGGAAAAGGCATCAAACGCTTTGAAACCCCGGAGGCGCTGGATGATTTCCTGCAAACAAATCCATTGAATAGCCCACATTTCCTGCAGGAGTGTATCGATGGATATGACCTGGGCTGCCATGTATTGTGCAGAGACGGCCAAATCCTTGCCTATTCCATGCAAAAGGGATTTTTATTTTCCAAAAAGGCATTCACTCCCCAGGTTGGAATGGACATGATTTATGAAGAAACCGTATATAAACAAGTGAAAAACCTAATGAAGGCCCTAAACTGGAGTGGCCTGGCTGACCTGGATCTTCGCTTTGACAGGCGTTCCGCTCAATTTATGGTACTTGAAATAAACCCACGGCCCTGGCTTACCATCCTGGGTTCAAATGTGGCAGGAGTTAACTTTCCCTGGCTCTATTGCAAAACGGTATTGGGGGAGAAATTCGATATTCCGACCTACGCGAGAACATCTTACTACACCTGGCATGGCCTTCGCATTGCCTTGCTAAAAAATCCTGGGATGCTATTCAGATGGAAATATATCTGGAATCACACCCCGGTTCGGTACATGTTACGGGATCCGTTGATGACGATTCTGGAATTTATCAGATTAGCCTTAAGGCCTGTTAGGGCCAAAGTACATTCGCTGATCCGGAAATATAGGCACTGAAAAACGAAGAATCCGCTCAGGGAATCCACTGGTCCTTCCCGAAATCGGGTTTGCGTTTTTCCAGGAAGGCATTGCGCCCTTCCTTCGCCTCTTCGGTCATGTAGGCCAGGCGGGTAGCCTCCCCGGCGAAGACCTGCTGCCCTACCATGCCGTCGTCGGTAAGGTTCATGGCAAATTTCAGCATCTTGATGGAGGTAGGCGATTTGGCCAGGATTTCCCGGGCCCATTCATAGGCCGTGTCTTCGAGTTGCTCATGGGGCACGACGGCGTTCACCATCCCCATTTCATAAGCTTCCTGAGCCGAATAATTCCGACCCAGGAAAAAGATCTCCCGGGCCTTTTTCTGCCCCACCATCTTGGCCAGGTAGGCCGAGCCATAGCCCCCGTCAAAGCTGGTGACGTCTGCGTCGGTTTGCTTGAAGATAGCGTGTTCGGCGCTGGCCAGGGTCAGGTCGCATACCACATGCAGGCTGTGGCCGCCCCCGACGGCCCATCCGGGCACCACGGCAATCACGACCTTGGGCATGAAGCGGATCAGGCGCTGTACTTCCAGAATGTTCAGGCGGTGGTAGCCGTCTTCCCCCACGTACCCCTGATGGCCCCGGGCTTTCTGGTCCCCTCCGCTGCAGAAGGCATACACCCCGTCTTTGGGGGAAGGCCCTTCCCCGGTCAGGAGTACCACGCCAATGGAACGGTCTTCCAGAGCGTCGTAAAAGGCCTGGTAGAGCTCGCTGGTGGTTTTTGGGCGGAAGGCGTTGCGCACCTCGGGCCGGTTAAAGGCGATCCGGGCCACCCCGTCGCATTTCCGGTAGGTGATATCCTCAAATTTTCCTGCTTCTTTCCAGTTGGGTTTCATAGGCTGGATTCTTAAATGGTCAAACGTCAAATAATCCCGGAACCGGTTGCACCGGCAGCTTCAGCACCAGTGCGGTTCTTTACATGCGTGCGGCAAAGAGTTGGGAAATCCGCAGGCGGAGGCGTCTTTCGTAATCTTCCTGCAGCCACTCGCGATAATTCTTGGTGTTGTTCATGATGCACTGGGAATATTGCTTGATGCGGTATTCGATTTCCTCCGCAAGCTCCCGGGCCAGCAGGCGGGCCTGAAAAACGTCGCGGCTGTTCTCCAGGCACATTACCGCGTGCTGCTCAATGCTGCGCTCCAGTACTTCCTTGGATTTCCGCCCCTGCGCAAACACCTTCTTGTATTCCTCCTTCACATCGAAATCGATATGCACCGACTTTTCGAATTTGGCCCGAAGGGCGGCGGGCATCTCATAGACAAATTCGCGCTCGATCTCGTCATCGCTGCGGATGTTCTCGAGGTAGAAATCGGGGAAGTGGAAAATATCCTGCCAGTTGACGGGGGCATCCCAGGGGCCGAAACGGGCGATGTTGTTCCCCAGGTCGACCACCGTGAATTCATCCTTGTTTTTCAGGATGCGGGAACCCCGGCCGATCATCTGAAAATACAGGGTCAGGGAACGCGTGGCCCGGTTCAGGATTATGGTCTCTACCGTGGGCTCGTCAAAGCCGGTGGTCAGAATACTCACAGAAGTGAGGATGGCATCGGGCGTTTCGGCAAACCAGTCGAGGATCTCCCGCCGTTCGGAGGCTGAATTTTTGTTGTCGAGGTGCCTGATGGGATAACCTGCCCGCCTGAAGGTCTCATAAACGTATTTGGAGGTGCTGATCCCGTTGTTGAAGATCAGGGTTTTGGTTCCCCGGCCCAGTTCCTCATAGGCCGCCAGCAACTTTCCCAGCATCTGCTGGTTGCCGTACAGGGCGTCTGACGACTTAACCGTGTAGTCGCCGCTGATCCCCAGCTTCAGGGATTTAAGGCTGACGTCGTAGCTGTACATGTTGGCCCGTGCCAGGAATTTCTTCTCGATCAGGGAGGCGATGGTCTCCCCCACGATCAGCTTCCGGTAGTGGTCCTTCATGGGGAGCTTGATGTTCGAGCTGAGGGGGGTGGCGGTAACCCCCAGGATCACCGACTTTTCAAAATATTTGAAAAGCTTGCGGAACGAGTTGTAGTGGGCCTCATCGATGATCACCAGCCCGATGCCCTCCAGCTCGATAGCCTTGTCTTGCAGCCGGTTGTTGAGGGTTTCCACCATGGCCACATAGCATTCGTAGAACTCGTTCTCGTCGAGCTCCTTGACGTCGCTGTTGATGATCTTGTTCCGAACCCCGAACCCTTTGAGCATATTGGAAGTCTGAACGCTCAGTTCAATACGGTGGGTGAGCACCACCACCTTCTTTTTGGTGTACCGGATATACCGCCGTGCGATCTCCGAAAAAACCACAGTCTTACCCCCTCCTGTGGGCAGTTGGTACAGCAGGTTGATATCAGGGGGGGACTCCTCGAGGCACTTGAAAATCTTGCTCAGATCCTCCAGCTGATAGTCGTAAAGCGTTTTTTCTGCAGATTCGGTTTGTGCGCTCAAAGCAGGGCTTTTAACTCGTTTCGGACCCCATTTATGTCATCGAGGGCCGAATTTTGCAAAACTAGCCGTTTTTTGCGCTTCGAAAAAATTTGACACGGAGATTTCTCAACAGGGCCGGTTAATAACCCCGTTGGCGGGATACTTCATTCCGGAGTTTATCCCCGCTCAGAAATGCCCGGTAATTTGCCAGGATCTGAGGTACCACGGAGGCGGGTTCGGAGACGCTGGCAATATGCGGGGTCATCTGTATGCCGGGGTGCTTCCAGAAGGGGTGATCGACTGGCAGGGGCTCTTCTGCAAAAACATCGAGGCAGACGCCCGAAAGCTGCCCGCTTTGCAGGGATGCCAGCAAATGGTCTTCCACCAAGAGGGGCCCGCGAGCCACGTTGACTACATAAGCCCCGCGGGGGAGCCATGAGAAGGTATCCCTATTGAGGATTCCCCGGGTTTGCGGGGTGAGTGGCAACAGGCATACCAGCACCTGGCTGGAAGCAAGAAAATCTTTCATTCCCTCAGTACCCCTGTAAACGGGAAAGGCCACTGCCGGCTTCGATCCGCGGGTCCACCCACAGCAGGCGAAGCCGCAATCAGTCAGCAGGCGGGCTGCCGCTGTGCCCAGGGCACCCAGCCCCATCAAACCGATGGTTACGTCCCGGATACGCCCGTATGGCCGGGGATGCCACACGCTGCGGGCCTTGTCGGCCTGATATTCGGGCAATTGCCGGAGGTAAGCCAATACCTGCGCCAGGATGTATTCTGCCATATCTGCCGCCAAAAATGGGTCGGTAACCCGCAGCACCGGCCATTCGGGGTTTACCCCAGGGTCTTCCAGAATGAAGTCTACCCCTGCGCCCAGGCCGTGAACGGCCCCCAGGTTGGGGTACCGTGAAAGGCTCCCCGCCGGGTGCTTCCAGACTGCAGCCATGCGCACTTCGTCCCGGGGGTGGGGTTTATGATAATCGTAAACGACCAGGGTGGGGTCGGCCGTTTTGAAGGCCGAAATCCATCGGTCGGTTTGGTTGTCGTTGCGGATAACTACCAGGGCCATGCTGCTCAGGGATTGTGTTTAAGTTGGTCTGCCAATGCCTCAAAGGCGCTCCGGTTGGGCCATGCCGCCGCTTCGACGGAAGCGACAAAGGCGTCGAACCGGGCTTCAGATTCGCCCCTCAGCCCATGGTGCACGAGAAAGGCAGCCCAGTCTCGGCACGAATTGAGCATGCTCCGGTAAAAAGCTTCCGGACAGTTCCTCCCCTGCTCATATCGAAATGCCGTTTCGAGATTAAAGGCCATCAGGTCGGCCAGCAGGTGGGGGTCCATTCCCAGGGTTCTGAAGTGGCGGATGAACTTCTGGGCCACCGACCGCCTGGCTTTGGGCCTCCTCTTCCCGCGCGGGGTGTATTCGCGCCTGATCCGGGCTTTGGCCTCCCGAAGCAGCTCCTCTTCCTTCGGGTTAAAGACAAAGTCGTAATACGTTTTGACTTCCGCAAACCGGTCGTAGAGGTCGATCAGCTGTTCGGCCAGGGCCTCCCGATCCAGTCCCGACACGTATTTTTTCAGGGCTCTTCTGCTCATCCGGGCGAAGATATGGGAGATTGGCCTGATACACAAGGCGCAACGGCCCGGCCCGAAACCTTAAATCTTTCGGAAAGTTTCATAAAATATGTAAAAGTATCCCCACTCTCCTTTGGAAAAACGCCGATAAAAGCGTATACTGAGAGGATGTTAACTCTTAATCCATAATCCGTACATGAGGCAATTAAAAATTGTCAAGCAGGTGACCAACCGGGACTCCAAATCGCTTGACAAATACCTGCAGGATATCAGTAAAATTGACCTGATTACCGCCCATGAAGAAGTAGAACTCGCACAGCGTATCAAACAGGGAGACCAGGCCGCTCTTGAAAAGCTCACCAAGGCCAACCTCCGTTTTGTGGTCTCCGTTGCCAAGCAATACCAAAACCAGGGGCTTACCCTGCCCGACCTGATCAACGAGGGCAATGTTGGCCTGGTTAAAGCCGCCAAGCGCTTCGATGAAACCCGGGGTTTCAAATTCATTTCCTATGCCGTGTGGTGGATCCGCCAGAGCATTTTACAGGCCCTGGCCGAGCAATCGCGCGTGGTGCGGCTCCCGCTGAACAAGATCGGCTCGATCAACAAGATCAAAAAGACCTTTTCTTACCTCGAACAGGCGCACGAACGCCCGCCATCGGCAGAGGAAATCGCCGGGGAGCTCGACATGACCCTGAGCGAGGTGAAGCAATCCATCAAGAACTCGGGGAGGCATGTTTCCATGGACGCCCCCCTGAAGGAAGGCGAGGATTCGAACCTGTACGACGTGATGCGCAGCGGGGAGTCGCCCAGGCCTGATAAGGGCCTGATGCAGCAAAGCCTGAATACGGAGATCAACAGGGCGCTGGAAACCCTTTCGCCCAGGGAAGCCGACGTGATCAAATTGTATTACGGCATAGGTGACCAGCAGTCGATGACCCTGGCCGAGATTGGCCAGACCTTTGACCTGACCCGCGAACGGGTGCGTCAGATCAGGGAGAAGGCGATCAGGAAACTAAGGCACCATTCGCGCAGCAAATTGCTTAAATCGTACCTGGGCACATAAAAAAGCGGCCCTGAGGCCGCTTTTCCACACTAAACACTAAAACTAAAACATTAAGAACTGGTAAGCCTGCTGATGTCGAAATCTGCCAGGATTTCGTTTAACGCCTGGAGGAAATCCAGATAAGCTGCGTTGTCATGATTGTGATTTGCCATAAAAGTAGGTTTTAGGGATGGTGAGCCGCCTGCCTGACTACAGGTAGTCGAGTTCGGCGAGTTCGTTAACGCTTAAAATTTCATTGAGTTCCCGGAGGAAATTCAGGTATTCCTCCCCGTAGGTTTCGTATAACATGCTAAGCCTGTAGGTTTGGTTAGGACTTGGATAAAATTTGAATGCCTTCAAACATCCTCCTAAACCTACTCCTATTCACGCGCGGGTGCAATTTTTTGTGGTGAACCTGGCAATTCCTGTGGTTCAACCCGGTTTTGCCGTTGGTCAGCAGTTCAGAAGCCATACATATACCGCACCCCAGCCTGGAAAAGCCAGTAAAAAGATCCCGATTCCAGGACGAATTCCTGCCGGCCTACCCCCACCTCTGCCCGGTACCGGTTTTTGGCCCCGGCCCCGGCGAACTGGTACTCCACCTGCAACTGCTGAGATTCCACGAACAACAGGGTCTCTGCCAGCAGCTCACTGCCCGAGCGGAGTTGGCGCAGTTCCGGGCTGATGCCATATATTCCCCTTACCCCCAGGTACTGGTGCCTGTCCCTGAAATACCGCCTGGCCAGCACACTGCCAGAAACCCCGGGGCTCCGGTTTTCTGAAAGGCTTAGGTAGGGCCTCAGGCTCAGGTAATAATTACCGCGGTACCACCCGAAAGAAGCGGTGAGCAGGGTGGCCGCGCTTTCCCGGAAATCGATATAGCGCATCCCGAGCGAGGCTTCGTGCCCGCCGCCCAGGTTTGCGTACAATTCGGCCCCCGCCCGGTGGCCGGGATAAATGGAGGCATTTGAGTACCCGTAATTCAGGTAGCCATAGAAGGTTTTTGAAATCACAGGGTAGGCGTCGAGCTCATATTGCACACCCCGGGTGTCAAACCGGTTGCTGTAATTGATACGCGGAATGATATTACCCATTGGGGTGGTACGCTGGTATTCCAGGGAAGCATAGAACATGGGGTCGTACCCTGTGTCGAATACTTCCAGCCAATTCGACAGGGCAAGCAGGTTTTTGGCCTCCCCTTCCGGTTCAGCGCCCTTTTCTTCCAACTTTTCGCCTTTGTCAGTATTCCCGTCGAGGATCCCCCGGCGGATTTCTTCGATTTCCGGGCTCGCTTCGAGGTACAGCAGGGCCTTGTTGGCCAGACCCAGCGCCAGGGAGGGGTTCCCCGCATATAATTCATTGCGGATGGCTGCCACCCAGACCTCTTCCAGCCCACGCTCTTTGGTGGTAATGCGGTTGAAATACAGCCGTGCCCTATCATAATCGCCGTCCCAGCTGTAGGTCCTGGCAAGCAGGGCCTGAACGTCGGTGTATTCCGGGTAGTCGGATAAAATTCGCATCAGCGTATCGCGGGCCTGTTCCCTGCGGCCTTCAAAAGCGAGGTCCCGGGCCCGGTAAAAAGCCTCATCGGGGTTGTAGGCCAGGGCCTCAGGCTGGGCCCACCCCTGCCAGACCGCAAGAAGGATGAAAAAAATCGCTATGGAAAAGGATTTGCTCATTCCAGGTGGTTTTGGGAGATCTGGTCTGAGGCAAATTCCAGCACCGGCCAGGGTTGTCGTGCTGCAGAATCCGAAACCAACCTGCCGGCTGAACGGGTCAGTTTTTCCCGGAGTTCCCGGTTCGAACCCAGGTGCTCCTCGATAGCCGGGCGGAGGTAGAGGGCCTTTTCATCCTGCCCGGACCAGAAATACACATCGAGCAGGGCCGAATACCCATCGGGGTACACCGGATACTTCTGTACCACCTGCTCCAGTATGTCAGATGCCTTGTTGAAATCTCCCTGCCAGGCATGGATGCGCCCCATGAGAATCTCAGTGTCGATGTGGCCCGGCACTTCCAGCAAAATGTACCGGCAGAGCAGGGAGGCCCGGTCGTAATTGCCTTCCATGGCAAGCTGCCGGGCCATGGTATAGGCGTTGTCAAAGTCATTCCCGTTAAATACGCTGTGAATCCAGACCAGCTCCTTCTTCCCGGGAGGGGTGAAGAGCTTGCCGAAGGGAGCTGCGTTTTCAGGAAGAAGGGCGCCTTGTTCCATCACATACCTGTTAACTGCCCGAAAACGCTTCAGCCGGTTTTTCAGCGAATCTTCCGAAACGCCGGGGGCATCGGTAAGGGCCAGATGATCCCCGATCTCATAGGCTTTCCTTCCTGAAATAAGGGAGTTTTCCACAATCAATTCCGTGAGCGGGCCCGAGCCATTGAACAATGGGATTTCTTTCCCGGCCTGAACCCGGGCCTCGCCAAGGCAGTCTGAACCCAGCCAGGCGGCCTTGTCGGGGAGTTCAAACGGATAGTGATTGGCCAGGCTGCCGAGCAGGGAGGGCACAATATCGAGGTGGGACGCCAGGGCCCCGAAAGTTTCCTTTTTTCGGAGCATCGGGCTGCAGATGATCAGGGGCACCCGGTAGGATTCCAGCACGTTTTCAGCAGCCAGTTCGGTCGGGTGGTGGGTTCCGGTGAGGATGAAGATGGTGCGGTGATAGCCTGACCTCCGGGAAAATGCCCTGAAAAATCGCTCGAGCTGTTGGTCGGCATACAGCATGGATGCCATTAAGTCGATGTTCTTGCGCACTACCCGAGATTCGCGGGAAGGGAAATCCCCTTCGCGGTAAAGTCTTTCGGCCTGTTCCCGGTAAGCTTCTGCCTCTGGAATCAGGTAGGGCCTTGAGGCACTGAGGGTCTGGAAGACATCAAAGCGGGGCGTGGTAGTCGGCGTCCGGGTTTGCAGGTAACGCTCAAAAAGGGCCCGGTCGGGGAATCCGGCGGAGACCCCGGCCCGGTCGGCATCCTGCCTATGATAAGACGACCCGAAGGACTTCTGGTCGATCACCTCGTCTGTGCGCTCTTCGAAAAGCAGGCGGTCCCAACCCTGGAGGGATGCGTTGCCCCCGTACTGGAAGCTGGTTCGGTACCCGTTTTTCTTCAGGAGGGAGAAAAGGGTCAGGCGGTCGGGGAGTTCGGATTGGTCCGTGAACCCGGAAAGGCCATAGGGCAAAGACCCCGCAATTAAGGGCATGGCGGCCCGGCTATCCTTTACGTTGCTCAGGAAATGCTCCCAGTACAGGCCCTGCCGGCTCAGGGAATCCAAAAAGGGGGTGAAAGCCCGAAAAGGTGCGTCTTCTCCCACAAAGTCAGAGCCCAGCCCTTCTACGGCTATCAAGACGATATGCGGGGGCTGCTCCGGCCAGTCGAAGTATGGCCCGAGCAGGTCTTTCGGGGCCCAGGGCTTATACAGGGGGAACCGTTCACTGCCCTCATAGCGGTCAGCATCAGTGTAGAACTGGTAGTAGGCCTCTGCCAGGTATTGCGATTTGTTGAGGTTCACCGGTTTTTTCTCGGCGAGCAGGGTTGACAGGAAGAGGGAGAACAAGATGATGGTAAAGGGGTACATGCCCCCAAGCGCCCGGTTCACCGGGCGACTGAGGCGATAGAACAGGCGGAAGGAAGTCGCGAAAATAACGACCGACACCAAAACCAAAAGGGCCAGGTGGGTGCCGGAAAACACCCGTAAAAGGCTGGAGATCCCTCCTGCCCCCGGCAATTCATAGCGAATTATGAAGTACTCGGTGAGGATCAGCTCCCAGAGCAGGCAGGCCATGAATACGGCGATGGCAACCCTGAATCCCATTCCTCCCCTCCGATTTTCCAGGAAACGGAAAAGGAAGGCGAGCAGCAGGGAGAGGGAGGCCGTGAACCCCAGGTGGTGCAACCCGAGCAACAGCAGGTTCTGATTCAGGAAGCTGTCGAGCACACCCTGTTCGTACAGCCTGAGTTGCTGGTAAAGGGCGAGCAACAGCAGGCAACCGTAAAATGCCAGAACCAGGCGGATGAAATCCCCGAGGGAACGTTTCCCGCTTTGTGCCCGTAAAAATGAGAACCACTTCATAGCGTCAGGCTTTGGCAAATCCCTTCCGGACCTGGAAGCCCCAGCCCGAATTGATCTTGAACAATTTTTTATAATTCCCGCGTACTGCAGACCAAACCACCAGGGGATGGAAGGTTAGCGGCTCGATCAGGGCGCAGAACAGCAGGATCAGGATGTCTTTGGTTCGCGTGTACTGGTTGTACGACCACACCTCCCACAAAAGGGCGTACACCGAAAACATGATGGAGAAGCAATAGACCATGGCCGTGATGGCCACGAAGAAATCCCAGTTCAGGATGCCCAGGTACCAGAAAAGCAAAATGGAAAAAAAACCGAAGAATTCCAGCAGGGGCGCCAGCCATTCGTAGAAAAGCCAGTACGGGTAGCTCACCATGCCGAGGCGGCCGAATTTGGGGTTGAAAAACATGTCGCGGTGGCGGTACAGGGTTTCCAGGTTCCCGCGCGACCATCGGTCGCGCTGGTTGATGAGGATCTTGAGGTCTTCGGGAACCTCGGTCCAGCACAGGGGGTCTGGCAGGTATTCTACCGTGTACGGGATCTTTCGCTCGTGCATATGCCGGCGCATCCGGAAAACGATTTCCATATCCTCGCCTACCGTTTTGGTGTCGTAGCCTCCCACCTCCAGGGCTATTTCCCGGTCGAAAAAGCCAAAGGCCCCCGAGATGATCAGCAGGCTGTCGATGCGCCCCCAGGCCATCCGGCCCAGGAGGAACGAGCGGGTATATTCAAGGAGCTGGAAGCGGGCCAGCCAGTTTCTGGGCAGCCTGATCTCCTCCAGGGTTCCCCCGTCAATCTTGCACGAATTGGCAATGCGGATCACACCCCCCACGGCAATCACCCGCTTGCGCGAGCGCTGGAAGAAAGCCCGCACCACGTGCAGCAGGGCATCGGGCATAAGCAGGCAATCTACGTCGATGCAACCCACGAATTTGCTTTCAGAAAGCCGGATCCCCGTATTGAGGGCATCCGACTTGCCGCCGTTGACCTTGTCGATAACCGTGAGCTTGGCGAAGGAACGCTGACGCGATTTATAAATGCCCCTTATCGGCTTGCAGGGCCAATCAGGGTCGATTTCACGCTCCACCTTTTCCAGGTCGTAGGCGTCAATCATTTTTTGCAGGGTATCGTCCTTGCTGCCATCGTTGACGACCATTACCTCGTAGTTCACATAGCGAAGGGAGAGCAGGGATCGGATATTCTCCACAATGGTAAGCCCTTCGTTAAAGGCAGGGGCGATGATGGTAATGCTGGGCGACAAAGGGGAAGCCATGATCCGGGAAACATCTGCAACCCGGCTTTTTTTCCGGTAGTGGATGGAATTCCGCGTGGAGAGGTACCCCATGATGGAGAACAACACGAACAATACGGCCGTAAAGGTCAGAAAGACGATGTTGATGTATTCCAGCAGTATGTCGAGCACGCTGTTACCCATGCGATTGATTCTTGCGTTTTAAACTCCAACGCCACCGCCTGCCGGCCGGCCGGGGCGATAACCGCTTCGCCTCTCCCGCAGCCGGGATTTGGGCAAAGGCCGCTTCAGGGGCAAAATTCAGGTCGATGCCCGGAAGGTCTTCCCTGTCAGTATGGGAGTCTGGCGTCTGCGGGGCCTGTTGCCCTTGGGGCGCGTCGAACCCGAGTTTATCCCCCAGAATTTTGAGCATTTGCACGGCCCTGGCCCTGATGGCAGGTTCGGGGTCCTGCTGCAGTTCACGGAGGAATTCCCATTCCTTCTTCTCCCCGACTTCGGCAATGTGCTCCAGCAGGAGGAGCCTGGATTCGGTATCGTATTCCCGGAAGAATTCCCGGAAAATGGAAAAATGCCCCGATCCTTCTCCATGCGCCCCGGCAGGTTCATGAATATAGCTATCAGGCCCCGAAGGCGTTGCCGGTTGCGAAACTCCGTCCAGTTCAAAGAGGGGTTCCCAGAAAATGGAAAAGCCCTCAGGGTGGCTGTTGGCGAATTCTGACATATTCGGTTGTGTTGAGGGTTCCAGATCAGGGGGTACGGGAAGGTCGGGCCCCGATACGATCCAGGGCAGAAATTCGGTGTTAAGCCGGTCAGTACCGGAAGTCGCCCCCGCTTCTTCCGGGTGGGGGGCTACCCACTCGGCCACGATTTCCAGCTCCTGTATCTTTTCAGGATTGATTGCGGTTTGTCCGCGTTCCTCCGTCACAAAGGGCAGAAAATCGAGGGGCAAGACCCCTTGCGGTTCTTCCGATCGGTTCAATTCTGAGAGGATGTCTTCGAGTTCCTCCAGAAAGCAGATATCAAATACGGCTTCGTCTTCGTCCCAGTCAGGTTCTGTAGGGCATGCATCCGGCGCGACATTCATATCCCTTACCAAGGAAGTATTTCCGGGGACAACGGATTCCGATTCCTCCGGTTCGGGTGCCTCAGGCTTCCGGATTTCTACAGCAGCCTCCTCCCCTTCCGGCATCACTTCCACAACCTTGTCGGTACTTTCGGTATGGGCATCACAGACAACCTCTTCCAGGTCAGCCCCCATTTCTGACCCGAATGCGGAAGGGGCATGAGGGCTTACCAAAGGCAAAGCGCTGTCGGGTTTAATCTGGTTCATGACGGCCCGGGCCTTGGAACGGACCACAAAATTCCCGTCGCGTGAAGCGACCGATTCCAAAAAGCCCAGCTCAGCTTCGGAGGCGATTATCCCGAGGGTGTCGAGGATCAGCAGTTTCAATTCCTCATTGGACGACGAGAAAAGGGCTTTCATCGGTTCTAATGCGGAATGGAAACGGAATTCCCGTATGCATTCCAGGGCAGCGGCCCTGACCACCTGGTTGCGGTGCCTGAGCAGGGTTACCAGGGCCAGTTCGGCATCGTTCTGCCGGTAATAGCGGATGAGGCGCAAGGCGAAAAGGACCACGTCCCGGTTTTCGGAGGTCAGCCAGGCCCTGAAGCGGGGCGGGTTGAAATCTTCGCGCTGCCGGAGGATCTCGAGCAGCTTGAGCTGCTGCCACTCCGAAATGCGATAGCGGGCGGTATCGAGGAAATACGCAATGCCTTCTTCCCTCAGCATCACCGTGGCCAGTTGGGCCTGTTTTCTGATCACCCCCCGGCGGTCGTTCACGAATTTGCGGATGAAGGGATAGGCCTTTTCGACGTGCATCTCCGTCAGCTCCAAAATGCCCTGTGATACCCGTTCCCACCTCCAGCTTTCCAGCTTGAGAAAGGAATCCCGGTCGAGGCCAAGATCCTGGAACAGCCGGAACAGACGCTCCCTGGCTTCCCCCGAGACGTCCATTCTCAGGTCCATGAGTATCTCGGTCATCACCACGCGGTTCAGGGAAATTTTGAGCAGCTCCCTGATTTCGATTTTCATCCGGATGTAGGTTTCCCGATCTTCATCTTCGGATTCATGCTGGTAAAACAGGAAATTGCTGATCATCGGGGCCAGCTCCCGTTTCTGAAGCCGTATGGCTTCGCGCCGAGCCGAGATGCGGTTGCGCATCCTGAAAATCAGCAGCAGGTAAAGCCCTCCCATACCCGCAAAAAGCACTACAAGCTCCCAAAGAAGGTCTGTGCTGATCTTCGGGGCTTCCAGCAAGCTGTATATGCGGTATGTGAGGGATCGTATGCTCAAGTTTTTCGTTCTCTCAAGAGTTTGCTCAACCTGACCAGGAGCTCGGACGGGCTTACGGGTTTCGAGATAAAATCGTCGGCCCCCAGCTCAAAGGCGTTCAATACGTTTGATTCGTTCCCTGCCGTGGAAATGATGACCACGGGTACCCGGCTGCAAAGCTCATTCCTCAGGTAGTCGACCAGCTCGATGCCCGAGAAGTAGGGCATCATGATATCGCTCACAATGATATCCGGCATCTGCCGCCCCACGTATTCCTTGACCTGCCGGCCGTCGGCGGCATGGTCTACCCGGTACCCTGCCTTTTCAAGCCTGAATTTGAGCAGGGAGGCGAGCATTTCATCGTCTTCAGCCAGCAGCAGGCGAATCTCAGTCATGGCAGAAATCATTCTTGATCTGTTCCAGGGCCTGGTCAAGTTCCTGATCCAGTTTCGGGTATTCGTCGAGCATTTCCCGATAGAGCTGCCGCATGCGTTCAGCTCCCGACCGGGTGCGGTTCAGGGCCTGGAGTTCTTCCAGCATTTCTAGCCAGGACCCGGCATTTACCAATTTCAGGCCAGCTTTGATCTTGTGCGCACACGAACCTATTTGCTCGTAGTCTAGCAGGGTAAGGTGCGTTTTGAGCGCCCCTAAAAATTCCAGCAGGTTTGACCTGAAGAGGATTACCATTTCATCAAGCATTTCCAGGTCGCCCAGGCACTCGGCCCATATGCCTTCCAAAGAAACCAACCCGGAACTGGCTTTGTCGTTAATTGCCTTATTTGAAGAGGCCCCCTTTGGATTCCTGAGCTGGGCAAGCAATTTGTCGAGCAATTCGTCTGCGCTGTAGGGCTTCAGCACCACATCGTCAATCCCGGCCCGCCTGACCATGTCATTATCTTCTGCGGTAAAATCGGCCGTGACCGCCACGATGGGGATTTTCCTTATGGCTGGTTCTGAATGGTTTCGGATCCGCACGCTGGCCTGGTAGCCATCCATGCCTGGCATGCGCAGGTCCATCAGAATGAGATCCACGGGCACTTCAGACAGGAGGCTGATCCCGTAAAGCGCCTTTTCACTGGTAAGCACCCGGCCGCCCCATCCTTTAAGGCGGGTCTCGAGCAGCTTCTGATTCAACTGGTTATCTTCAATCACCAGAATGGTTTTGCCCGACAGGGGTTGTGCTGTTTTCTGAGGCTTTGCCGGCAGGGACACTGTTTCAACATCTGACCCGAAAGGGATCTGAAAACGGAAAGCAGTTCCTTCACCCGGTTTGCTCTCGGCCGAGATGGTGCCGCCCAACCGGTCAAGGGTCTTTTTGACGATGCTCAGCCCCAGCCCCATGCCCGATGCATTATCCCCGGAACCTTCGCGCCCCCGGCGGAACGCATCAAAAATATGGGGCAGCTCTCCGGGCGAAATTCCGGGGCCAGTGTCCCTGACTTCCCCGTGCAGAAGGCAGCCGTCGGGCTGATGCTCGGGCCAGACCTTCAATTCTATGGTCCCTTCCTGAACGAACTTAATGGCATTTCCCAGCAGGTTCATCAGTATCTGGGAAAGCTTGGCGGGGTCTCCCACCAGCCTGTCGGGCGTGCCGGGGTCAAGGCTGAGCTCGAGGGTTACGCCGTTTGAAAGAATGAGGGTATCGCAGAGGTATCCGACTTGCCTGATCAATTGTTTCGGGCTGAAAGCAGTCCGGGCCACGGGGTCATGGTCGGTATGTATCCTGGAATATTCCAGAAGCTCGCTTACCAGCTGCAGGAGGTTCTCCGACGCGGTGTGTATGGCCAGCAGATGTTCTGTCTGTCGCTCGCTCAGGGGCTCTTCCTGCAGGACCAGCGTAAGGCCCTGAATGGCATGCAGGGGCGTGCGCAGCTCATGGCCCAGGGTGGCCAGAATGCGGCTGAACTCCTCTTCCCTGGCCCGGGCTACCTCCTGATCGGTTGCAGCTGGGTTGTCGGGCCGGGTCAGAGGCGATCCGGAGGGGTCCCAGATCCTCGATTCCAGCCCGGACCGAAAGGCGTTGAAAGACGACTTCAGCGCCCGGGCTTCCGCAACTGTGAGCTGATTGAAAGAGAATCCCTCCAGGGCACTTTGCAGGTCGGCAATCTGGTCGAGAATCTCACGGGAGTTGGTTGGCATGGCAATGGATTTCGGTTAACGAGTCGGTTTTTACCGGTTATCGGCTCTAAAAATCCATATTTGGGGAAGGGCCGGCAATTATTTGTTCCCTATCTTGCTCTCCCTGTTGTCAAACCCTAATTTTTGTAGGTAAATCTTACAGCAATATGAAAATATCCCACACACTCCCCGTTCTTTTGATGCTAATGGCCTGTGGCCGTCCAGACAAGGCCCCTGAGGCCAGCCTGGAAGATACCGCCAGGGCCATTCACCAGGCCGTGATCACCATTGATACCCACGACGATATCAACGTGAACAATTTCACAGACAGCGTGAATTACACCCAGCGCCTGAATACCCAGATAAACCTGCCCAAAATGACGGAAGGGGGCCTTGACGTGGCCTGGTTTATCGTTTATACAGGCCAGGATTCCCTGACCCCCGGGGCATACCAGCGTGCAGAGGCCAATGCCCTTGCAAAGTTCGAGGCCATCCACCGGCTGTGTGAGCAGATCGCCCCTGACCAGATCGGCCTGGCGCTGGATTCCGAGGATGTGCGGCGCATCCATGCATCCGGGAAGAAGGTCGCAATGATTGGGGTCGAGAATGCCTATCCCATGGGCGAAGACCTGGCCAATTTTCAGCGGTATTACGATCTGGGGGCCAGATATGTGTCACTCGCCCACAACGGCCACAGCCAGTTTTCTGATTCCAATACGGGAGAGGCCGACAGCGTATGGCTGCACAATGGTTTAAGTGAACTTGGCAAAATAGCTGTAAATGAAATGAATAGGCTTGGTATTATGATAGACATTTCCCACCCTTCCCGGGAAGCGGTCATGCAGATGCTCGAGTTGTCCAAAGCCCCTATTATCGCCTCCCATTCCTCAGCCCGGGCGCTCTGCGACCACAGCCGAAACCTGGATGATGAACAGCTCATGCGCCTGAAGGAAAACGGAGGGGTAGTACAGACCGTGGCCTTCGGGTCTTACCTGAACACCCGGAAAAGCGAGGCGCGCGATGCCTATATGAAGGACCTGAGGGCCCGGGTGGCCGATTCCATGGGCCTGCAATGGGCAGACTGGGCGCAATTCCGGCAGTTGAGCAAAGAGCAGCAAGATGCCGTGATTGAAAGCTACCCGGTCGTGAGCTCCGTGGCCGATGAACTTGCCCGTAAGCGCCCCGATGCCCCGCCCGCCGTGAATGTGGCTGATTTTGCCGACCACATCGACTATCTGGTGCAAAAAATCGGCATAGACCATGTGGGCATCAGCTCCGATTTTGACGGAGGGGGTGGCATTGAAGGCTGGTCAGACGCTTCCGAAACATTTAACGTAACCCTCGAACTGGTTCGCCGGGGCTATTCCGAAGAAGAAATTCGCAAGCTCTGGGGCGGCAACCTGCTCAGGGTGATGGACGAGGTTCAGGAAGTAGCCCGTACCTGGCCTCAGGACTGACCCTCCCGGGCGAGGCGGTCTTTCACATATTCTACTTTTGTCTTGCCGTGCGGGACGGGCTTGCCCTGTTCGTCGAGGTTTACCAGGATGATCTGGTCTACTGTCACGATGGTCTCGTGATTCATCTTGTTGCGCGCCTCACAGCGGAGGGTGAGAGATGACTGGCCGAAGCGGACCACTTCGATCCCGATCTCAACAATATCGCCTGCCACGGCTGTGCTCATGAAGTTGATCTCCGACATGTACTTGGTGACGATCCTTTTGTTCTCCAGCTGGATGATGCAATACAGGATGGCCTCCTCGTCTATCCAGCTCAACAGGCGGCCGCCGAACAGGGTGCCATTGGCATTGAGGTCTTCGGGCTTGACCCATTTTCTGGTATGAAAACGCATGGTGCAGGTTTTGGCCAAAGATACAGCAGATGCGGTGTGGCCCTGTTGCGGGCACGTTAATTCTGTGCGGAATTCTGAAGTCGTCAAAAGAGGGGCGGTCAGGCTAAAGTTTTCCTAAAGTCCATGGCTGATTTCTGTAGAAATACTAATTTCCACGGGATTAATACTCGAAACCGTGCACACCCTGGTTAAAATCCTTATCGTGCTTACACTGGTGTTGCTCGACACCCTTATTTGATAAAACGAGAAGTTGGGTACCAAAACCCCAATTTCTGCCCTCTTATCAAATAGTGCGATTTAGCCTGTTGCCTGTCAAACAACCAGGTTGTTTGCAGCACTCAGCGGGCGATGTAGACCGTTTTCTTATTCACGAATTCCCGGATCCCTTCCCGCGAAAGTTCCCGTCCGTATCCGGAAATCTTTACCCCTCCAAAGGGCAGGCGGGGGTCGCTCTTGACCAGCTCGTTAACGAATACGGCCCCTTCGTCCAATTGCGGGATAAGCCTCAGGGCGCGGTCATGCGAGGCGGTAAAGAGGGATACCCCCAGGCCAAATTCGGAGCGGGATACCAGCGAAAGGGCTTCCGCTTCGGTTTGGAAAGTGGTTACCGACAACAGCGGGCCAAAGGTTTCCTCTTCAAAAGCAGGCATGCCCGGCAGTACCCCGTCGAGCACGGTGGGCTCAAAATAAGCCCCCCGGCGCCGGCCGCCGCAGCGCAGTCGGGCCCCCATTTCAAGGGTTTCGTTCATTTGCTTTTCCAGGTCTTTCGCCAGGTCTTCACGCGCCAGCACGCCAATAAAGGTTTCCGGGTCTTGCGGGTCGCCGCTGCGCAGGGCCCTCACTTTTTCAACCAGGCGAACCAGGAAATTCTCGGCAATGCTGTCCTGCACCAGCAAGCGCTTGCCAGCTATACAGCTTTGGCCGGTATTCAGAAAACGGGCCTGGATACAGGTATCCAGGGTGCGGTCCAAATCGGCATCTTCGAATACCACCAGGGCGTTGCTTCCCCCCAGCTCCAGGACGGATTTCTTGATCATGCCCCCGGCCCTGGAGGCCACCGCCCTCCCGGCCGGTGTGCTGCCTGTGAGGCTCACGGCCTGAACAGCCGGGTGCTCCAGTACCTGATCTACCTGTTCACTGCCGATGGGCAAAAACTGGAAAACTCCCTCGGGGTAATCCGCTTCCCTGAAAATTTCTTCCATGAGCTCCCCGCATTTCCAGACGTTTGAGGCGTGCTTCAACAAGACGGCGTTCCCGGCCGTGAGGGCCGGGGCCGCAAACCGGAAGACCTGCCAGAACGGGAAGTTCCAGGGCATTACCCCCAAAATTGAGCCCAGCGGGTCAAACCGCACGTAGCTCAACATAGCATCGGTTTGAATGTGTTCTTCTTTAAGCTGAGACGGAGCATGTTCGGCATAATAATCGCAAAGCCAGGCACATTTCTCGATTTCGGCTTCCGATTGCGAAATGGGCTTTCCCATTTCAAGGGTGATCATTTGCGCCAGTTCGGGTTTCCTCGCCCGCAGTACCGCCCCGGCCTTCAGAAGCCTTTGGCAGCGCGCTGGAAGGGTTTCATGTTTCCAGGATTGAAACGCCTGGCCTGAGAGCCTGAGACGATGTTCCAGATCTTGGGTTGAAAGTGCCTCAAAAGTAAAGAGCACCTCGCCGGTAAAGGGATTTTTGGAGACAGCCATAGATGGTTTTCCTGTTGTGAAGTTGCCGGAATTCCACGAAAGATAGCCTATCCCGGGCGAAATCCCAACTATCGGCCTGGCCTTGCCCGCCCCTTGTTCATAAACCCGTTAAAAACTTCTGCCTGCCTTATTTCGGCCCCTTTTTCAATTGGGTAATTTTATAAAAACCAATGCCATGAGCTCCCGATCTTCCGATCTGCTCCGCATCAGGCCCCAGGGTATCACCCCGGAAATCGTTCCGGGAATGACAGGGGACGAGCACTTCCAGAACCATACCCTCCGCCCGATCCTAAAATTACAGAATCCCCTTTTGCTGGCTGCTTTCCGGAACTACATCCAGAAGCACAAGAGCACCTTTTACGACCTGGGCACCGAGCGAAAGATGCGGTTTATAGAGAATGCCATCCAGAGGGACATCAAATTCAGGAATTCCCTGAAGGGCATGATCATCGGACAATTCACCCTCGATGAATACGAAAGGTACATCCTGAATTCCTCTGCCCTCAACAAACGCATGATGAACATGGTCATCGAGCGCCTGAAAGACCAGGTACAGCTTCTTGACGCCCCTTCATTGGTCGAGTAGGGAACGCCCGTTGAGGTCGGTCGTGAGGATTTCGCTCATCAGGTCGAACCATGGCCGCACTACCCTGTAAGAAGCATTTACCACCTCCATGAAATCAGGGGCAACAACCTCCTGGTCAGAAAACTCCCGGGTGAAGATAAACTGCTTGTGCCGGATCAGGTCCAGATCCGGATGGTTCTTGTCAAAACCCCTGGGCGCTGTGCGCACCGTATCGCCCTGGAGGGAGCCCCATACTTTTTTGAAGGCGGGTTCTTCCAGGCAGGCCCGGAAAGGGGCAGCGTCTGTTTCGAGTTCCCGGCGGATCCGCAACAGGTCTGGGGCCGATGGGTCCCAGAACCCGACCGCAATAAACGATTCCCCGGGCCTGATGCGCAGGTAATAGCCGCCGCGCAGGCGGGCCCCGGCCCGGCGAAAGGAGCCCGCAAAATGCGGGTTGTAAGGTGTTTTGTCGGCTGAAAATCGCACGTCCCGGTAAATTCTGAACAGCTTCATCCCATCGATGTCATCATGGGTGCGCAACGCCTCGGCCAAAGCCTTGAAAAAGATCTTAGCCCCGTTTTGGGCTTTCTTGAATTCGGGCTTGTGGGCTTCAAACCATTCCCGGTTGTTGTGAGCCTTCAGGGCGCTTAAAAAGGTGAGCGACCCGGGTGTAATTACAGCATTTCCCATGCGACTGAACTATTGTTTTCAGGGCATCCTGAACTCCGGATGGCCTTTCAGCAGAATTGCTAAAGTTACATAAAATCGGAACCCCGCGAGTATTTTATTGGTTACCTTTGGAGGGTACAGCAAACCGCTATGGACAAAAAAGAGATCGTACGCAGAATTGAAGCCCATAAAGACAATCCGTGCCTGAAATTCAGGCTTAAGGAACGGACCGAATGGTTTACCGACCTGTTGTTTTTAACGCTCTTCGACCAGGAAACAGACGTGGAAGAAAACCTGGACCGCCTCGAGGCCGGTTTTGATGAACTGTCAGACCTGGCCTGCTGGAAACCAGGCAAGCCCTGTCACTCTGTTTGGCACGATTACCTTGAGCTCCTTCCGGAGATTCTGCAGAAACTGAACCTCGACGCCAAAGCCATCTGGGAATGCGACCCGGCTTCCCTGTCGCTTCAGGAAGTGTATATGGCCTACCCGGGCTTTTACGCCATAGCCATTTACCGGCTTGCCCATGAGCTTCACCAGAAGGGGTTCCCGCTTGTGCCCCGGCTGATGACCGAGTACGCCCACCGCAGAACGGGGGTAGACATCAACCCGGGGGCCCAAATTGGGAAATCGTTCTTCATCGACCATGCCACGGGGGTAGTCATCGGCGAGACCGCCGTCATCAAAGACAACGTGAAGGTATATCAGGGCGTGACCCTGGGAGCCCTGTATGTCGCCAAAGACCTGCAGCAGACCAAGCGACACCCCACCATCGAAGACAACGTTACCATTTATGCAAACGCCACGATTTTGGGGGGCGATACGGTAGTGGGGGCGAATTCGGTCATTGGCGGGAATGCCTGGCTGACTGAATCGGTCCCCCCCAATTCAACCGTTTTCCACACCCCTGAGATCAAGATCAAAACCAAGGACCATGCCCGATAGTATTCTGGACCTGGTAGGCAACACCCCCCTGGTCAGGGCCCGGAACCTGGTCCCGAATCCGAAGGTTGCCCTCTACTTCAAGCTGGAGGGCCAGAACCCCGGCGGGAGCGTCAAGGACCGGCCGGCCCTGAACATGATCCGCAGCGGCCTGGAAAGGGGTGAAATTACCCGGGAAAGCCGGCTGATCGAGGCTACGAGCGGGAATACGGGAATCGCCCTGGCCATGATCGCCCGGCTCTACGGCCTTCACATGGAACTGGTCATGCCCGAGAATGCCACGCGCGAACGGGTCCAGACCATGAGGGCCTACGGGGCACGGGTTATCCTCACGCCGGCTTCAGAAGGCATCGAGGGGGCCCGCGATTATGCGGATCGCATGGTGCGCGAGGAAGGATATCGGATGCTGGACCAGTTTTCGAACCCCGACAACTGGATGGCCCACTATAAAAGCACCGGGCCCGAGATCTGGAAGGATACCGGGGGGCGTATCACGCATTTCGTTTCTTCCATGGGTACCACAGGTACCATAATGGGGACGGGTACCTACCTGAAAGAGCAGGCACGCGGGGTGCAGATTGTGGGGGTGCAACCCGATTCGGAAGCGAGCATCCCGGGCATCCGCAAGTGGCCTGAGGCCTATTTGCCCCGTATTTACCAACCTGAAAAAGTGGACCGCATCCTGGAAGTCTCCGAGGCCGAGGCCCGTGCCATGAGCCGGCGCCTGGCGGCCGAAGAAGGGATCTTTGCCGGGATGAGCAGCGGCGGGGCTGCAGCTGCTGCCCTGAGGCTGGCATCCGAACTCGATTCGGGCCTGATCGTTTCTATTGTATGCGACCGGGGCGACCGGTACCTCTCTTCCGACCTTTTTGACGTCTGAGGGCGATTCACAAACATCCCACAAGGAATTTACTGCCAACCGCCTCCCAGGGCCCGGTACAGTTCCACCAGGGCGCTCAACTGGCCGTACTGGGCGTCTACAAGGCGTAATTCGGTATTCAGGGCGTTCTGACGGGCGGTAAGCACTTCCAGGTAGTCGGCCAGGCCGAAGTTGAGCAGCTCTTCCGAGAATGCTTCGGCCAGGGAAAGGGCCTCGAGCTCATGGCGGCGGGCCTCGGCGATTTCTGCCTGGGCATTGAATTCATAAAGGGCATCTGAGACTTCCCTCCCGGCTGTCAGCATGGCCTTCCGGAAATCGAGCAGGGCCTGTTGCTGGCGTGCCTCGGAAACCTTCATCTGGGTCTTCAGCTGCCTGCCATTGAGCAGGGGTTGGGTCAGAGAAGCGAGCAACTGGGAAAAAAGCGAGCTGGTGCTCAGCCAGGTGGCTGCCTCAAGGCTCTGAAACCCCCCGTTGGCCCCCAGGCTGAGGGTTGGATAAAGGCTGGCCCGGGCCACATTGGTCAATTCAAAGGCATTTACCAGGGCGAATTCTGACTGCATGACATCGGGCCGGTTCGAAAGCAGCTGAGAGGGCACCCCGGTACGGAGGTCCTGGTTAAGCTCCTGGGCATCCATCGTGCCGCGCACAATGGCATGCGGTGCCTCGCCAAGCAAAAGGCAGAAACTGTTCTCCAACAGCCGGATATTCTTCCTGAGGTCTATCAGAATGATCTCTGTGGCATATACCTGGGCTTCGGCCCCTTTTACGGCCACCTCGGTTACCTGGCCGGCGGCCTTGAGGGCCTGGATGGTCTCGAGGCTGTTCTTGCGCGAATCGAAGGTCAGAACTGCAATCGACTCTTGCTTGTCGAGGGCCAGAAGCTGGTAATAGGTGGTCGCCAGGGAGGCGATCAACCGGGTCCTGATCGCCTGATGGGCCGCCGTGCTTTGCAGGTACGTAGCCTGGGCCGCGCGCTTGGTGCTCCGGATCTTTCCCCAGATATCTGCTTCCCACGAAAGGGAACCCGAGAGCTGGAACTGTTCGATCGGCTCTGAGAATAAACTCCCGAACTGGCTGTTGGGGGAGTTCTTTGTCCGGGTGAACCCGGCGGTGGCCGACAGGGAAGGATAATATCCTGCCTTTCCCTGTTTCAGGTACTGCTCGGCGATCAGGATATTCTGCAAGGCTATCTGGATGTCCGGGTTATTTTCCAGGCCTCGTTGAATGTATCCCTGAAGGTGTTCATCCCGGAAAAGGTCGTTCCACGGAAGGGTAGCCAGGGAAACGCTGTCTGCCTTCAGGCTGTCTGCACGAAAGGCGGCCGGGGTTTCGACCTCAGGGCGGGTATATTCGCGTGCCGTAATGCAGGACTGTATAACCAGGGCGGCCAGGCTTAGCAGCAGGGCCGTGGGTTTCAACGATTCCGACATAGTAAGGTTGCGTAACCGGATCATAATTCTTCTGGTTTTTCACGTGTCAGCACGGCTGCTGGAGGGCCGGTCACCCGTTCCTGCAAGCCCTGGAATACAACAAACAAAACCGGGATCACAAAAACGCCCAACAGCGTGCCCACCAGCATGCCCCCTACGGCGCTGATCCCGATGGACTGGTTTCCGACAGCCCCGATCCCGGATGAAAGCGCCAGGGGGAGCAGGCCGAAAATAAAGGCGAATGACGTCATCAGAATCGGGCGCAGCCTGACTTCGGCCCCTTCTATGGCCGCCTGCCAGAGGGCGAGCCCGGCCCTCCTTCGCTGAATTGCGAATTCCACGATCAGGATGGCATTTTTGGCCAGCAGCCCGATGAGCATGATCAGGGCGATCTGGAAGTAGATATTGTTGTCGAGACCATTGATCCTCACAAACAGGATGGCGCCCGCAAGGCCCATCGGCAGGGAAAGCAACACGGCAAGCGGCACGATGTAGCTCTCGTACTGGGCACTGAGCAGGAAATAGACAAATACCAGGCTGAGAATAAAAATCAGAAGGGTTTCGCTCCCGGCCGCTGTTTCTTCGCGGGTAAGGCCCGAATACTCATAGCTATACCCCAGGGGCAGCACGCGGCCTGCTTCTTCCCCGATCGCCTGTATGGCGTCGCCCGTGCTGTAGCCCGGGTTCGGAACACCGGTGATGCGCACGGCACTGAGCAGGTTAAACCGCTCCACCACCTCCGGGCCGTAGATCTTTTTGAGATTGACAAACTCGCCCACCGCCACGTTTTGCCCCGAGGCATTCCTGACAAAAATGTGGTTCAGGGAATTCTCGTCAGCCCGGTCTTCGGGCCTGGCCTGGATCATCACCCGGTACTGCTTCCCGAATTTATTGAAATCAGAGGCATAAATCCCGCCGTAATACCCCTGAAGCGCGCCGAACAGGTCTGTAGCCGTGAGACCGGCCAATTTGGCCTTCTCTATATCCATTTCCAGTTCATACTGCGGGAAATTGGGGTTGAACTGGGCAACGGCATACTGGATTTCTGGGCGGGCATTCAGGGCCGCCAAAAAATCGCTCTTCACCTGGTTGATCTGCTGCCAGTCTTCGGTCTCAGTGGTCTGCAGCTGCAGTTCAAACCCTGAGCTCAGCCCGAAACCATTGATGCTGGGGGGGGTGAAATAGATGATTTCAGCATCCTTGAAGGCCGCCGTTTTGGCGAAAAGCCGGCTGATGGTGGCATCTACCGAAAGGGAGTCGGCCTCCCGCTCTGACCAGTCTTTCAGCTTCATGATGGAGAAGGCGTAAGACCCGCCTGAAACCCGGTTGAGCAGGGCATATCCCGCCACGCTCATCCGCGCCTGTATCACATCGGTGGCCTCGTAGATGGAATCGAGGGCCTTTATGGTCTCTTCCGTCTTTTCCAACGTGGTGCCCGGCGGCATGCTGACATTGACAAAAATGACCCCCCGGTCTTCGTTGGGCACAAACCCTTTCGGGGTAACCTGGAACAGGTAAACAGTCAGCCCGGTGAACAATGCGAGGGCGGCCATGGTAATCCATTTGCGCTTCAACAGGAGTCTGACCAGTTGCGTATAGCGCAGGGTGGTGGCCCTGAACCCGGCATTGAAGGCGTCGAAAAAACGCGCGGCAAATCCCCTTTTTCCCTTTTTCTCAGAATGGGGCTTCAAAAAGAGGGCAGCCAGGGCCGGGCTGAGGGTAAGGGCGTTGACGGCCGAGATCAGGATAGACACGGCAAGGGTAATCCCGAACTGCTGATAAAACACGCCCGAAGACCCTTTGATAAACGAAACCGGGATAAAGACAGAAGCCATGACCAGGGTGATGGAAATAATCGCCCCGGTTATCTCCCCCATAGCCGATTTGGAGGCTGCCCGTGCCGAGGAGGCCCCGGTCTCGAGCTTGGCGTGCACCGCTTCGACCACCACAATGGCATCATCCACCACGATGCCGATGGCAAGGATCATGGCGAAGAGGGTGAGCATGTTGATGGAATACCCGAATATTTCCAGGAAAAAAAACGTGCCGACAATGGCCACGGGCACGGCAATGGCCGGTATGAGGGTACTGCGAAAATCCTGCAGGAAAAGGAATACCACCAGGAATACCAGCAAAAAGGCCTCAATAAGGGTCTGTACCACGTGGTCAATGGAAGCATCCAGAAATTCTTTGATATTGAAGGGGATTACATAATCGATCCCCTTTGGGAAGCTGGCCTTGCTGTTTTGAAGGATCGATTCCACTTCAGCGATGATGTCCTTGGCGTTCGATCCGGAGGTCTGATAGACTCCCACCGCCACCCCCGGATAACCCATCCCCGTATTTTTGCGAACGTAGCTGTAGGCCCCGAGTTCAATGCCGGCCACGTCTTTCAGGCGCAGGAAACCCCCGTCCGGATTGGTCCGCAGGATGATATTGCCGTACTCCTCCACCTCTGACAGACGCCCCTTGTACTTGAGGACATACTCGTAGACCCCTTCGGCATTTTCCCCGATCTTGCCGGTGGCCGCCTCGCGGTTCTGCTCGAGCAGGGCGGCCTGAATATCGGCCGGGACCAGGTTGTAGGCGGCCATCTTCTCAGGGTCGATCCAGATGCGCATTGCGTAATCCTTGGCCCCAAAGACATTCACGTTGCCCACCCCGTTCACGCGCTGCAGGCGTGGCACCAGGTTGATCCGGGCGTAGTTTTCAACAAAGGTGGCATCGTATTCAGGGTTGGTGGAAAAAATGGAAAAGAACAGCAGGGACGCGTTCTGGGATTTTCGCGTGGTAACACCGGTCTGGACCACTTCGCGAGGCAGTTGGCTCGCTGCGAGGGCCACGCGGTTCTGCACGTTTACCGCGGCGATGTCGGGGTCTACCCCAAGCTCGAAAAAGACATTGATGCTGGCAGAACCATCATTGCTCGCCGAAGAGGTCATATAGGTCATCCCCTCTACCCCGTTGATCTGTTCTTCCAGGGGCACAACCACGCTCTTGAGCACGGTCACGGCATTGGCCCCGGAGAAATTGGCCGTTACCTGTACGGTCGGGGGAGCAATCTCCGGGTATTGCTCCACAGGCAGGGTTACCAGGCCCAGGATTCCCAGAATGAAGATGAGAATCGAAATTACCGTGGAGAGGACCGGTCTTTCAATGAATTTCTGAAACATAGCTTCGCCTGTTGTGTGGATATATGGATCAGTCCCGAACCGGTTTGATGGTTTGCCCGTCTTTGAGTTTGGAAACGCCTTCGGTCACCAGGGTCGTGCCAGGTTCCAGGCCCGATGATACGAGGTACTCCGTGGCAGTTTGAGCCGCGATCTGGATGGGGCGCGTTTGCACGGTACCATCTTCTGCCAGCACATAGACCATTTTGTGGCCCTGCAAGTCAACGGTAGCCGTCATCGGGACCACCACCACATCGCGGTAAACCGTGGGGATGCGTATGCGGCCGCTGCTGCCCGAACTGAGCCATTGTTCCGGGTTCGGGAAATCTGCCCTGAGGGTGACATTGCCGGTGGCCGGGTCGACGATGGTATTCACCATCGCGATGCGGCCCTTATGGGGATAGGCCTGTCCGTTCACCATAATGAGTTCCACGGCGGCGTCCCTCCCGCCTGCGGTGGTCCCTGTGGAGTCGGCCCACTGCAGTTTCCATTGCAGCAATTGCTTTTCCGTCATGGAAAAATAGGCCCTGATTTCACTGATATCCGATACGACGGTCATGGGCTGTTCGATGGCATTGTTCACCAGGGCACCCACCTTGTACGGGATACTCCCGGCATACCCGTCAACAGGGCTGCTGAGCGTGGCGTAACCGATATTGGCCACCAGGCTTTCGTAATTGCTTTTAACTTGCTGCAGGCGTGCCTGGGCCGTTACCAGTTGCACCTGGCTGATAATCCCTTTCTCGACCAGCGGCACCAGTTTGTCTACCTCTACCTGGGCGACGTCGACCAGTGCCTTCGCAGCTTCGGCCTCCTGGGTGAGGCTTGCCGTTTCGAGCCTGAACAAGGGCTGACCTTTGCGCACCTGCTGCCCCTCCTCAATATAGATTTGATCGATAAAGCCCGTAACCTTGGGCCTGATTTCGACACTCTGCCGGCCTTCGAGGGTAGCGGCAAAGGCCTGGTACACCGTGCGCTCCTCTGGCTGCAGGGTCGAGACCCTCAGGCTGGGGTCGGCCGGTGCAGCCTGGGGGGATTGCTTCTCTGCGCATGCGCCGAGCAGGCTCAAGGCGATCATCGCTAAAAGGCGTTGCATTGCATTCATTGGCTTTTGATTGTCAGGCTGTTTCATGCCCGTCAGTTCCATTGCTTAAATTGTTCGAGGCTCCTGTGCACCAGGCGCTCGCTTTCGTCCAGAAAATCGAGGTAGGTTTCGGTCCGTTGCCCGTAGCGTTCATAGTGCGCCTTGTTGTGTGCCTTGTTGAAATCGTTTACCAGCTTGATGATAGAGCGGTCCTTTTCGATTTTCTTGAGTTGCTCTTCCAGCTTGGAGCGGAAAAATGCCTTGCGGGCGGCAATCGTGAAATGACGCCTCCGGTCTCCCGGTTTGGTATAGTAGGTGATGATGCCCATCTTCTGCAGCAGGTTGAGGGCCGTTGATACGGAGCCTTTGCTGGCGCCCCGCTTGGCCAGGATTTCTTCGAAGGTAAGGCCCTGGTCGTCGGTAAGCACCAATTCGGAATAAATGCGGGCCGCCAGGGGGGGCAGCCCGTATTCGGCTTCGAGGTGCAGCCCCAGGGTTTCGATCAGTTCACTTCGGTGCGACATGCCCTGTTTGGTTTCCTTAAATTTAAGGTTAGTTCTGAACTAACCAAACCAAAATCGCAAAATTCCGGCACAAAGCCGGAAACCCCCGCACGGGCTAAAACCAGCGCTTGCGTTTAAAGTAGAAAACAAGGGCAATAAAAACGGCTATCATCAGGCCCAGGACCAAAAAGTAGCCGTACCTCCATTCCAGCTCGGGCATGTATTTGAAATTCATGCCGTAGATGCCGGCGATAAAAGTGAGCGGGATAAAGATAGAAGCCATGATGGTCAGCACCTTCATGACCTCGTTCATGCGGTTGCTCACGCTGCTCATGTACATTTCCATCAGGCTGAACGCCATCTCCCTCTGTATGTGAAGGTTCTCGTTGATTTCATTGGCATGGTCGAGGGCATCCCTCAAAAAGACCTGGGTGTCTTTGCTGATCAGGGGAGACTCACTCTGTATCAGGCGTCCGATCAACTCGCGTACCGGTCCCATCCAGGACCTCAGGTTGATGATCTCCTTCCGCAAATGCTGTATTTTAAAGGCGGTCAGTGAATTTGGATCTGAATAAATCTCATCTTCCAAATGATCAAGGCGTTCCTCGGTATGGTCCAGCACGATGAAATAATGGTCTACCAACGCATCGAGCAGGGCAAAGAACAGGTAGTCGGCCCCCCTGGAGCGGATGCGTCCCGATTTTTCAACAATCCGCTGACGTACCCGGTCAAAAACATCGGCCTCGATTTCCTGGTACACATATACGCGGTTCGCTGTGAGCACAAGGGCCACATGCTCCCTGACGATTTGCTGGCCCCCGTTTAGGTAAAGCATCTTGAAAACTGCGAAGATATAATCGTCATATTCGTCGATCTTAGGCCGCCCCTCGGTGTTCACAATGTCTTCCACCACCAGGTTGTTTAGCTGGCTGACTGCCCCGAGCCGGCTCATGAACTGCTCATCGCTCACCCCGATGATATTTACCCATTGGGTTGAGCCGGGGGCGACCAGTTTTTCCAAATCCTCAGGCTGCCGTACCGCATGCTTCTCAAAATGCTTTTCGTTGTAGGTAATGCATTCGATGCTCGACGCCGCCCCTTCCCGGCTGCCCAGATAGGTGATGGTTCCCGGGGCCGTCCCCAGTTTGCGGTGGCGCTTGTGCTTTTTGGGCGATTTGGATTTATGCCAGAGGCCTATTTTCCTTGACATGATGGGCGTGTTTTTCCTAAAGATAGCAACTATTCGCGCTGACCTGCAAATTCGCTGCTTAGCAGCAACAAGTCAGCGGCCCATACGCCAGGGCTTTCCTTTTGAAAGAAAGAAGCCAACAGCCTTTTGTTGCCCCTGCTCCGGCATCCTCCGGGGTGTTGGAATTGCCGCCCCGGACGCAGCAACCTAAATCTTTTACAGGCATGTTTATCCGTTGGGAGAAGGCATCAAACAGGGTGCCTGAATAAAAATGGGGATCACTGTAACAATTATTCGGCCAGGTACTCTTATTCGATAAACCTGTAATCCGGAATGTCCGAAACCTTAAAACCCGAAAGAATGACGGTGGTAGATGCCCTGAGGGGCTTTTCCCTGGCCGGCATCGCAATTGTTCACATGGTGGAAAATTATGTGGGCGGGCCCTTGCCGGAAGGGGCCATGTCGGGGGCCGAGCAGGGCATCCTCGATCAGGTGGTGAACATTTTCTGCCTGCTATTCCTGCGCGGGAAATTCTTTGCGCTCTTCTCCTTCCTGTTCGGTTTGAGCTTTTTTATACAGATGGATTCCGGCAGCCGGCAAAACGGGCATTTTGAAGGCCGGTTTGCCTGGCGCCTCCTGCTCTTGCTGGCCATCGGCTATGTGAACCACCTCTTCTACCGGGGCGACATCCTGACCGTTTATGCCCTGCTGGGCCTGTTGCTGATCCCATTTTACCGGATCAGGTCGGGCATCGTGCTCGGGGTGGCCGCTGTCCTTTTTCTGGGGGCGCCCCGCTTTTTGCTCTACGCGTTGGGCCAGGCGCCCGGCCTGCTGCTGAGCGACCTGATGAACCCAGAAAACCCGCTGATCGGCGCCTATTACAATACCCTGCGTTCAGGGAGCATCTGGGAGGTATTCCGCAGCAATGCCTGGTCTGGCCATCTTATGAAAATGGAATTCCAGGTGGGGGTGGGCAGCCGGGCCTATCTGACCTTCGGCTTTTTCCTGTTGGGGTTGTGGTTTGGCAGGACAGGCTATTTTCGCCGCTTCACCGGGCTGGTCAGGCAAACAAGACGGGCCTTGTGGTTCTCCCTTGCCGGATTGCTCCTGTTTACCCTGCTGGCAGGTCTGATCTTTATGCAGATGGGCCCCAATCCCGACTTTAATTCGGGATGGGCCATGGCAGGGCTCACCGCATTGGATCTGGGGAACCTCGGCATGACCGGGCTCATCCTCAGCGGATTTATGCTTTTATACCGCAAACCATGGTGGCAGAAGGCCCTGGGCCACTTCGCTCCTTTCGGGCGCATGGCCCTGACCAACTATGTCACCCAGAGTGTGATCGGCACCTTCTTTTTTTACGGATGGGGGCTTGGCCTGCTGGGGGAGATGAGGAATTCCTACGCCCTTTTGCTCGCCCTGGTAATTATCTTCCTGCAGATGCGGCTCAGCCGGTGGTGGTTAAAGCGGTATCGGTATGGCCCCCTGGAATGGGCCTGGAGGAGCCTGACCCACTTCAGGAGGTTTCCGATTGCCGCTGCCTAGGCCAGCGGAATCGTGCC
Organism: uncultured Robiginitalea sp.; assembly: GCA_964461555.1. Classification (GTDB taxonomy): domain Bacteria; phylum Bacteroidota; class Bacteroidia; order Flavobacteriales; family Flavobacteriaceae; genus Robiginitalea. The sequence continues at coordinate 31,426 of CAYWZF010000011.1, forward strand.
AGCCCCGCATTTCACAACAGGCTGGAGGCTGTTCGCAACATTGGATGACGTTCGTCGAATAAACTGAAATATTCCCAAACCGGGCCCGTTCTAAAACTGATTAGAAAAAGTCCCCCAATTAGTGAATACCCTACGGAATTCTGCCCCATTCAGCGGGCCCCTGTCGTGGAAGGTTTGCCGGATGCTGAGTCTGGCGGTATTGCCGGTGCTGATCGTGCTCAATTTTTACGGCCTTTACTCCAATAAGTTCTACTGGCTCAAAGTGGATAATTTCATTTTCCCGCTTGTGACCATTTTGCACTACATATACCTGTCTAGCCTCCATTTCAGGATACGGGAGGCAGAAATGGCCGATCTGCAGCTGCGGAATCTTGAATTCGGGATGTACGGGGTACTCCTTATTTACGGCTTCAAGTGGATGGATACCCTCTACGTGCTGATGAGCTACAACGATTATGACCACCAGATACTGCCCGATACCTTTCTGCCGGTGGGCATGACCCTGCTGGGGCTGCAGGGATGGCTGGTTGCCCTGACCTTTGCAGCGTTTTATTTCAGGAAATCCCTGGTCGGCTCCTATAATTTCGACCAGGTCAACGAAAATTTTGACTCCTGGCGCTAAAGCCAGCGATTCTTGTGTTGTGGCCAAAACGACCCCGGATGACAACGGGGTCGTTTTATTTGAATGCCTTGCGAGCGGGGCCTAGAGGCCCCGGATGTAGCTTCCGTAGAGGTCTTTGAATTGAAAACCCTCCGAAAACCTCGATTTGCTCAGCTTTTCGTACGAGACCAGCCCCCAGAGCACCATTTCCTTGACAAAGTAACGGGCTGCGGGTTCCAGGTCTGGCTGGTATTTCCGGAGCAGGGCCTCAAGGGGCCGAATCGAATCCAGCCGTGCGCGATATTCCGCATCGGGAAGTTCGTCGTCGAGCTCCAGGCCCTCCCCTTCAAAAAACCAGTGGAGCAGGGCATCATACGGGCTTTCGGCATCTTTGTGCTCGAGCTTGCGGATCTCCGGGAACAACCCGGCAAACAAAGCCTTTACCGCTTCCTCGATCAGGTGCACGGCCACGCTGTCGGCCCCCTCCTGCTCTCCTTCGTACACCAGTTCGATCTTGCCGGTCACTGCGGGCACGACCCCCATGAAATCACTGAGCCGTACGGTGGTCTGTGTTTCCCCAGTTCGCAACATGCGACGCTCGGCCGTGCTCACCAGGTTCTCATAGGCGGTAATACTGGTGCGGGCGCTCACCCCGCTCTTGCGATCGACATAATCACTGGTGCGGGCCTCGAAACTGATCTGCTCGAGCAGGTCACGGGCCGGCTCGGGGATGAGAATTCCTTTCTCCTGCTCTGCGTCAAGGGAGGCCTCCTGCAGGGTAATTTTCCGCGCCGTCTGAATGTCTTCCGGGTAATGCGTCAGTATCTGGGAGCCGATCCGGTCTTTCAGGGGCGTTACGATGCTCCCGCGGTTGGTGTAATCTTCGGGGTTGGCAGTGAAAACAAACTGCACGTCGAGGGGCAGGCGCACCTTGAACCCGCGGATCTGCACATCCCCTTCCTCCAGGATATTGAACAGGGCAACCTGTATGCGCGATTGCAGGTCAGGAAGCTCGTTGATGGTAAAAATGCACCGGTTGGCCCGGGGGATCATCCCAAAGTGGATCACGCGGTCGTCGGCATAAGACAGCCTGAGATTCGCCGCCTTGATGGGGTCTACATCCCCGATCAGGTCGGCCACCGTCACATCGGGGGTGGCCAGTTTTTCGTAGAACCGCTCCGAACGGTGCAACCAGGTTATTTCGGTGGCATCGCCTTCTTTTTCGATGCGTTCGCGGGCATAACGCGAAAGCGGCCTGAAGGGGTCGTCGTGCAGTTCCGAACCTGCCACTTCCGGGATCCATTCGTCGAGCAGGTTTACCATAAGCCGTGCCAGGCGGGTCTTGGCCTGCCCCCTGAGCCCCAGCAGGTTGATGTGGTGGCGTGAAAGCAGGGCATGCTCGAGCTGGGGGATCACCGTGGCCTCATACCCCCAGATCCCCTCAAAGGCCGGTTTTTTTTCGCGTATGCGGCGGATGAGATTCGACCGGATTTCATCTTTGATGGATCGGGGCTCATAGCCTGATTTCCGGAGTTCCCCCAGGGTTCTTATGCGCGGTGCTTCGCTCATGGCTTGGTTCATAGGCTTCTCTTCAAATTATCCCCGCAGGCGTTTTTTGCGGTTGGATTCATAATCTTCAAATATCATTTCCCCCAGTCCCTTCAGGCCTGTAAACAGGGCCTTCCCCTTGTTGGCTTCGGTAAAGTGCCGCACAAATTGCATCAGGTACGGGTCTTTGGCTATCATGAAGGTGGTGATGGGGATATGCAGCTTCCGGGCCTGGCTGGCCATGGTATAGCATTTCTCCACGATAAAATCGTCAAGCCCCACGCTGTTCTTGTAGTAGGTTCCGTCTGCAAGCCGCAAACAGGAAGGCTTGCCGTCTGTGATCATGAAAATCTGCTTGTTGGTATTGCGCTTGCGCCTGAGCAGGTCCATGGCCAGTTGGAGGCCGGCCACGGTATTGGTGTGGTAGGGCCCCACCTTCAGGTACGGCAGCTCTGCGATGCTGATGGGCCAGGCGTCATTCCCGAAGACCAGGATGTCGAGGGTGTCTTTCGGGTAGCGCGTGGTGATGAGCTCTGCCAGGGCCATCGCCACCTTCTTGGCCGGGGTGATGCGGTCTTCCCCGTACAAAATCATGCTGTGGCTGATATCGATCATCAGCACGGTGCTCATCTGGGCCTTGAAGTGGGTGTCTTCGACCACCAGGTCATCTTCCTCGAGGCGAAAGCCGTCCATCCCGTGGTTCACCTGGGCATTGCGCAGGCTCTCGGTCATGGAGATCCGCTCCAGCCCGTCCCCAAAGCGGTACGGGCGAAAATCGCCCGTGTGTTCGTCTCCCGGCCCTGATTTTCCGGTGCGGTGGTTGCCGCTGCCCCGGCGCTTGAGCTTCCCGAAGATCTGGTCGAGGGCCCGGGTGCGGAGCATGCGTTCCAGTTTCGCGCTCATGCCCCAGCGCGATTCGCCGGGATCACCATCGCCCTGGCCGTCGGGGCCGAATTGGGGCTGTTCCCTGAGGTAGCCCTTGGCCTTGAGGTCTTCTATAAAATCATCGATGGTGTAGTCGGGGGTGGTAAGTTCGTATTCCTTGTCGAGCTCCCTAAGCCAATCCAGGGCCTCCTCCACATCGCCCGAAGTATGGGTGACGAGTTCCTGGAAAATGTCGAACAACTTCTCGAACGGGCTGAGTTCGGGTGCCTCGTACGACGTAAATCGAAAGCCGCTTCTCTGTTTCATAGCCGGTGTCTAAAATTAGGCAATTCACCGGGCAACTTCAAGGTTTTAAGAAATCTTAACGCCCCTTGCCATGCCGCTCTTTCAGGAGGGCGGCCACATCTTCTAACCGGTATCCCCGGGCCTGCAGCAACACCAGCAGGTGGAAGAGCAGGTCGGCGCTTTCGTTCAGGAAAAGGGAGTCGTTGGTATCCATGGCCTCGATAACGGTTTCGACGGCTTCCTCCCCTACCTTCTGGGCGATTTTGGGGATGCCTTTCCTGAACAGGGATGCCACGTAGCTCCCGGTATTTTCCTCCCCCGCCTCAGCCTCGCGTTTCCGGCTCTCGATAACCCGTTGAAGCTCCCCGAGAAATTCAATCCCCTCCGGGTTTTCTTCGCCCCAGCAGGTAGCTGTACCCGTGTGGCATACGGGGCCATTCGGACGCGCCAGTACCAGCAGGGCATCGCGGTCGCAGTCGGCTTTCATCTCCACGAATTCGAGGTGATTGCCACTGGTCTCCCCCTTGGTCCAGTGGCGCTGCTTGCTTCGGCTGTAAAAGGTGACCCGCCCGGTAGACCGGGTAGCCAAAACGGCCTCGGCGTCCATGTACCCCAGCATGAGCACGGCCCGGGTATCGGCATCCTGTACGATGGCCGGCACCAGCCCAGCCCCCTTGTCAAAATCGATTGCTTCCATAACCTGATATTTAAATGCGCATGGGGATACCCCTGCCTGACAAATATTTCTTCAATTCGGGGATCGGGATCTCCTTGAAATGGAAGACTGAAGCCGCCAGGGCCGCATCGGCCTTCCCTTTCAGGAAGGCGTCAGCAAAGTGTTCCATGTTCCCGGCGCCCCCCGAGGCGATGATCGGGATATTCACCTCCCCGGCCAACCGCGCGAGCGCTTCGTTGGCAAACCCCCCTTTGGTGCCGTCGTGGTCCATGCTGGTAAAGAGCAGCTCCCCGGCCCCGCGGTCGGCCACTTCCCGGGCCCATTGGAAAAGCTCCACCCCGGTGGGGACCTTGCCACCCACCAGGTGGATGAGCCACTGCCCGTCGATCGGGCGGGCGTCGAGGGCCACCACCACGCATTGGGACCCGAATTTGCTCACCAGTGAATCGATGAGCCCCGGGTTGCGCACCGCCGATGAGTTAACCGAGACCTTGTCGGCCCCATTGTGGAGCAGCAGGTCAACATCCGCCACAGAAGAGATGCCTCCGCCCACTGTAAACGGGATGTCGATGCGTTCTGCCACCCGCCTGACCAGCTCGGCCAGGGTCCGGCGCTTTTCTTCTGTTGCCGAAATATCGAGAAACACCAATTCGTCGGCCCCTTCGGCGGCATAGGCCGCGGCCAGCTCCACCGGGTCTCCGGCATCTCTGAGATCGACGAAGTTGACGCCTTTGACGGTTCGGCCGTCTTTGATGTCGAGGCAGGGAATGATTCTTTTTGTCAGCATGCCTTCTACTGGTTCATTAGGTTCAGGTCGGTCCCGTCGTAAAAACCGAGATCAGCGCCCTGAGCCGCTTTGACAGCCCATGCGATCTGCCCGGTGTGGTAACTCAGATGCTCCACGGCGTGGAGTACCATGCCCAGGCCGCTCAGGTGAAAACCCTGTACCCACTTTTTGCCGAGCAGGTCTGCCTCCGAAGCCCTTTGTATTGCTTCCCTGACTTCGGCAACCGTGCCCAGGAAATGCTCCCACACCTCGGCGGGATCATGATCAAGGGTTTGCAAAAACTCGGCATCCCTGACGCGCGTATCCGACGCTCCGCCCAGCCCGCTGATCACATACTGTCGCATATTCCCCGACAGATGCAGCAAGAGGTTGCCGATGGAATTCGAAGCCGGGTTCGGCCGGTCCCAAAAGCTGCGCGAATCGAGGCGCTCCATGCAGATTTTCAGCATGCGCACCGATTCTTCGATACGGTACAGGCTGTTCGATCTGAATTCGTCAATCCATTCCTGTTTCATGGCTCCGGGTTTGAGAGGATGTATTCTTCCAGTTCTTTCAGCCCGAGGGTGCCCTCATACAGGGCCTTGCCGATTATGGCCCCTTCGCACCCTGTTTCGGCCAGGGCCTTCAGGTCGGCCAAATCGCGGATGCCTCCGCTGGCTATGAGCGAAATTCCCGGGCTTTGGGTGACGGCCTGTGTTTTCCTTAAAATATCCCGGTACAATTCCAGGGAAGGCCCCTGGAGCATGCCGTCGAGGGAGATATCGGTGCAGATCACATAGCGTATGCCGTGCTGCCGGTAGTCCTGTATGAAAGGGACCAGCTCGCGGTCGCTTCCCTCCTGCCAGCCGGAAACCGCGATCTTTCCGTCTCTGGCATCTGCCCCCAGGATAATGCGGTCAGCCCCGTATCGGGTTACCCACGAAAGAAATCGCGCCGGGTCTTTCAGGGCAATGCTGCCGCCGGTGATCTGCCTCGCCCCGCATTCAAAGGCGGTGCGCACATCCTGGTCCGATTTCAGCCCGCCCCCGAAATCGATCTGAAGGTCTGTTCGGGAGGCAAGCCGCTCCAGTACGCGGTGGTTCACGATGTGGGACGAACGCGCCCCGTCGAGGTCTACCAGGTGTAGGTAGCGTACCCCGTGGTCCTGGAAGGCCCGCGCCATTTCGAGCGGGTCTTCGTGATAGACCTTTTTGGTATCGTAGTCTCCCCGGGTGAGCCTCACGCACTTTCCGTCAATGATGTCTATGGCAGGGATGATCCTCATGGCGTGTTCATCTCGATAAAATTCTGCAACATCTTCGCACCCGCCTGGCTGCTTTTTTCAGGGTGGAACTGCAGGCCGAAAAAATTGTCTTTCACCAGGGCCGCGCTGTAAGGAAACCCATAGTCGCAAACCCCGGCCGTTTCATCGCACAATGGGGCGTAATAACTGTGTACCAGGTAGACGAATGCCCCTTCTTCAATGCCTTCAAAAATCGGGCTTTTCAGGTTTGTCAGGCGGTTCCAGCCGATCTGGGGAACTTTCCGGGAGTCGGGGAACCGTCTGACCTCGGTCTCGAAAATACCGAGGCCCCGGGTGTCTCCCTCTTCCGAATGCCGGCACATTAGCTGCATGCCCAAACAGATGCCAAGCACCGGTTGCACCAGGCGGGGGATCCATTGGTCGAGGCCGCTGTGGCGAAGCTTGGCCATGGCGCTGGAAGCCTCCCCCACCCCGGGGAAAATAACCCGGTCGGCCTGCATGATGCGCGACGGGTCGGAACTCAGGTGCGGGCTGTATCCCAGGCGTTCAAACGCAAAGCGGATGCTCTGGATGTTCCCGGCCCCATAATCGATGATCACAATATCCATGGTATCCTTTTAAAGTATTCCTTTGGTGGTTGGCAGGATCATCTTCGACGGATCGCGCCTGACGGCCATCTTGATCGCCTTGGCGAACGCTTTGAAAATAGCCTCGATCTTATGGTGTTCATTCTGCCCCTCAGCCCTGATGTTCAGGTTGGCCCGGGCACTGTCTGAAAAGGATTTGAAAAAGTGCAGGAACATCTCCGTGGGCATATCCCCAATTTTTTCGCGCCGGAATTCGGCTTCCCAGACCAGCCAGTTCCGACCCCCGAAGTCAAGGGCCACCTGTGCCAGGCAATCATCCATGGGCAGGCAGAAGCCGTAACGCTCCACGCCCAGCTTCGACCCCAGGGCCTGATCGAATGCCGCCCCGAGGGCAATGGCCGTATCTTCGATGGTGTGGTGCTCGTCTACTTCCAGGTCGCCCTGTACCTTGATTTTAAGGTCCATCTGCCCGTGGCGGGCCAGCTGGTCGAGCATGTGGTCAAAAAAGGCAAGCCCCGTCTCGATGTCACTTCGCCCGCTGCCGTCGAGGTTCAGTTCGATGCGGATATCTGTTTCGGCCGTTTTTCGGCTGATGACCGCCTGCCGGGTCCCCAGTTTCAAAAACCGGTAGATGCCTTCCCAGTCAGTCCCGGACCAGGCGATGGTCTGCTTCAGTTCCTCAGGGGTTGTGCCCACCTCGGCAGCCCCCAGTTCGGGATGATGCTCCAGAAAAAGGCCCTTTGCCCCGAGATTGCGGGCCAGCTCCATGTCGGTCAGCCGGTCGCCGATCACGTAACTCCCCTGCATATCGTATTCCGGCCCCAGGTAGGATCTGAGCATGCCGATACCGGGCTTACGGGTCTCAAGGCCTTCCTCCGGAAAGCTCCGGTCGATATGGACTGCCCTGAAAACCACCCCTTCCTGCTCAAAGGCCTTCAGGATAAAATCCTGTACCGGCCAAAAGGTTGGCTCGGGGAAGGAATCCGTGCCCAGGCCGTCCTGATTGGTCACCATGACCATTTCAAAATCGAGTTCCCGGGCAATTTTGCCCAGGTACCGGAAAACACCCGGCAAAAATTCGAGCTTTTCAAAGGCGTCTATCTGCTGGTCGGCCGGCTCCCTGATCAGGGTCCCGTCGCGGTCGATAAAAAGGACTTGGCGCTTTTTCATACAGAGGTCAGATCAATTAAGGTTGGCAGGATTTCAAGGACACGGTTGTTCTCTTCGGGCGTTCCAATGGTAAAGCGCAGGGTATTCTGCAGGTTCAGATAGCCCGAAGTATTCCGGACCACTACGCCCCTTTCTATAAGTTGCCGGTACCTGAGCCCGGCGTCGTCGACCCGCACGAGCAGGAAATTGGCATCCGAAGGGAACACCTCGCCGATAAATGCCACCCCGGCAAGTGCCCGGGCCATCCGGGCCCGTTCGGACCGGATCAGGGCCACTTCGTCCCTGAGCTTGTCGGTATTCTGCAAGGCAGCCAGGGCATGCCTCTGGGTGAGCTCGCTGATATTGTAAGGGAGCTTGACCCGTTTCAGGTACTCGACCACCTGAGGGTGGGCCATGCAGACCCCCAACCTGATCCCTGCCAGGCCGTATGCCTTGGAAAGGGTCTGGGTAATCACCAGATTTTCGAAAGAATCCAGGTATTCGGCAAAACCGGGTTGGTCGGCGAATTCCATATAGGCTTCATCGATTACCACCAGGCCGGGGAAGCGGCGCAGCAGCTCAAGTACCCGGCCCCTCTCGAGGCTTTGGCCGGTAGGGTTGTTGGGCGAGCATAAAAAGAGGAGCTTGGTATTGGCACCCGACCGGGCCAGGATCGCTTCCACGTCGGGCTGCCACCCGGCATCGAGCGGGATCTCAATCATTTGGGCCCCATGCACCCGGCTCAGCACCCTGTACATGCCGAAGGTGGGGGGCAGGCATATGACCTGGTCTGAATAGGGCTCACAGAAAACGCGGAACAGCAGGTCAAGGATGTCATCGCTGCCATTGCCCAAAAAGAGCCGGTTTTCGGCCACTCCCCTCAGGGCGGCGATCTTTTGCTTCAGCTTTTGCTGATGCGGGTCGGGGTAGCGGTTTACCCCGCTTTCGAAGGGGTTTTCATTGGCATCGAGGAACACCATGGCCTCGCGCGAGGCACTGTATTCATCCCGGGCGCTTGAGTAGGGCTTCAAGCCGGCAATCAGGGGCCTCACCAGTTTATCGATGCGCTCAGATCCGTTCATTTCAGGCATTTGTTTGGATTTGCAGGTTCTCCAGCGATTCCAGCCTGAGGCTAACGGCCCGTTTGTGGGCCTCCAGCCCTTCGGCTGCAGCCATGGTCTCTATGGCAGGGCCGATGTTCCGGAGCCCGGAAGCTGAAATTCGCTGATAGGTGATGCTCTTGTAATAACTGTCGAGGTTCACGCCGCTGTACTGGCGGGCATACCCGTTGGTGGGCAGGGTGTGGTTGGTGCCCGAAGCATAGTCACCGGCACTTTCAGGGGTGAAATTCCCCAGGAAGACCGAGCCGGCATTCTGCAGCTGATCGAGCAGGTAGGCCTCTTCGCGGTGGCAGATGATCAGGTGTTCAGGGCCATAGGCATTTACCATTTCGGCCAGGTCTTTCCGGTCGGCCAGCAAGATGGCCCGGCTGTGCGCAAGGGCCTGGGCGGCGATATCTTTCCGCGGGAGGGTTGAGAGCTGGTCTTGCAGGGCTTCCTGTACCTTTTCAGGAAAACCCGGGGCATCGGTCAGCAACAATACCTGGCTGTCGGGCCCGTGTTCGGCCTGGCTGAGCAGGTCAGCCGCCACAAATGCGGGATCGGCCGTGTCATCGGCCACGACCAGCACCTCGCTGGGCCCGGCCGGCATGTCGATGGCCACGCCCAGCCGGGTGGCCCATTGCTTGGCCAGGGTCACATACTGATTGCCGGGCCCGAAAATTTTATATACAGACGGGATGCTATCGGTCCCATAGGTCAGGGCTGCAATGGCCTGTATCCCCCCTACCCGGCACACCGTGGTCACCCCGCAACGGAGGGCTGCGTAACAGATAGCCGGGTGGAGGCTGCCTTCTGCATCGGGGGGCGAACAAAGCACGACCTCCTGGCATCCTGCTATCTGGGCCGGAATGGCGAGCATGAGCACGGTTGAAAATAAAGGGGCGCTCCCTCCGGGTATATATATACCTACTTTGCTGACGGGTTTCTTGGCCTGCCAGCACTGTACCCCGGGGCGTGTTTCCACCGCCACCTCAGGGGTTCGTTGCGCCTGGTGGAAGGCCGAAATGTTTTCATACGCCAGATCCATCGCCTCGCGCAGCAGGGCGGGTACTTCCGAGGCCCGTTTTTCCAGTTCAGAGGCCTGCATCCTGATTTGTGCAGGGACCACTTTGTCAAATTTGCGGGTGTAGTCGAGCACCGCGCGGTCTCCCTGCTCCCGAACGGCCCCGAATACCTCGGCCAAGAGCGATTCCATGGCCCGGGAATCTGCTTCCGGCCGTTTCAACAGGGATGCCCATTGTGCTTTATCGGGGTATGCTACCAGTTCCATAGGCTTTTGATAAATCTGGTTAGACCACCATTTTTTCGATCGGGCATACCAAAATTCCTTCGGCCCCGGCTTTTTTCACCTGATCAAGGACCTCCCAGAAACGGTCGTTGCCGATAACCGTATGCACCGAGCTCCAGCCGGCCTCAGCCAGCGGCAGAACCGTGGGGCTGCGCATTCCCGGCAGCAGGGCAATGATGTCCTGCAGCCGGTCGTTGGGGGCATTCATGAGCACATACTTGAACTTCCGGGCCTTGAGCACCGATTGGATCCGGAAGCGCAGTTGTTCGAGGATCTCCTGCTGGGCCGGTGCAATCTTGGGAGAAACCGCCAGCACCGCTTCGCTGTACAGCAGTACTTCCACCTCCTTCAGGTTGTTCTGGAAGAGGGTGCTGCCGCTGGAAACAATGTCGCAAACGGCGTCGGCCAGGCCGATATTCGGGGCAATCTCTACCGATCCGCTGATGATGTGGAGTTCGGCCTGTATCCCTTTCCCTTCAAGGAACTGGCGCACGGTGTTCGGATAGGAAGTCGCAATTTTCTTCCCGTTAAGGTCCTGCAGGGAACTGTAGGGCTTCGATTTCGGGAGGGCGAGGGAAACGCGGCATTTTGAAAAACCCAGCTTCTCGGCCACCCGCAGGTCTTCCCCTTTTTCCACCAGAATATTTTCCCCTATGATCGCAATATCAACCACCCCGTCTCGCAGGTACTGGGGTATATCCCCATTGCGGAGGAAAAATACCTCCAGCGGAAAATCGCGGGCAACGGCTTTGAGCTGATCCCGCCCATTGTCGATAGATACCCCGCAATCCTTAAGGATCTTAAGGGAATCCTCGTTGAGGCGCCCGCTTTTCTGAATGGCTATTTTAATCGTTTCCATGTTTTTTTCCTTCGTTTTTCAGCAATAAAAAAACCCGTTCGATTGCTCAAACGGGTTCAGATTATGGGTTGATCACAACATACATCCCTACCTCGCCTGAGCGCAAGTGTCGAAATGATGATGTGTATGGAGGTTCTTCATTACAGGGGTAAATGTAAGGCAAAGATTTTAATCTCAAAAAAATTCCCCCCTAATTATTGCCAAGAATGATCGGGAGGCCACTGTCTCCGGAACCGATTACCACGACTTTGGCATTGGGCGATTCAGCCATTTTCAGGGTAGCTTCAATCCCTTTGTCGGTCAAAATCTTGTCTGTAAGGGAAGCGCTCAGGATCCGGTTGGCATCGGCCTTTCCCTGGGCCTCAATGCGCTGGCGTTCGGCCTCCTTTTCGGCGCTCACCAGGCGAAATTCGTATTCCAGGGCCTGCTGTTCCTGGCGCAGCTTGCGCTCAATGGCTTCCTTGATGGTTTCGGGCAGGGTCACATCGCGCACCAGCACTTCATTGAGCTGGATGTACTGGTCATCGACGATCTTCTTTGTTTCTTCAAAGATCTCGGCCTGAATGGCGTCGCGCTTGGTGGAATACAGTTGCTCAGGCGTATAACGGCCCACAACCGAACGCGCTGCCGAACGGATGGCGGGCAGCAGAATCCGGTCTTTGTATTCTTCGCTCTTCTCCTGGTGGAGCTTGCCCAGTTCATTGTATTTGGGCTGGAACCAGGCCGAGGCATCGAGCTGTATGTCGAGGCCGTTGCTGGAGAGTACCTTCATCTTTTCGTAGACCTCCTGCTGCCTTACCTCATAGATGAAGACTTTGTTCCAGGGGGCCACCAGGTGGAACCCCTCTCCGAGCGGTGGCTGATCGGTGACCACCCCGTCGCCGAAGGTGCGGTAGAGCACCCCGGCTTCACCCGAGCCAATGGTCACGGCCGATTTGGAAATAAGGATGATCAGGAAAATAATGCCGACAACTGTCGGCAACGCAATTTTGGGTAATCTGTCCATATAAAACAATTTAATTAAAGGGAGCCTTGGTACTTTCGGATAAACCACTCGGCGCCCAGGGCCATAACGATCAGGCCCAGCAGCCAGCGGTAATCGATTAAAGATACGACATTCCGGCGGCTTTTCTGTATCGGCCGGTAAAGGTCTGACTGCAACAGGCTGTCGCGAAGGTCGGCCAGGGTTCCGGGAAAATACAGCCTTCCGCCGGTTGCTGCGGCCAGCCGGCCAAGCTTGGCCGCATCGGTACCCGGAGCCTGGGCTTCGAGGTCAAAGCCCTGCAGGCTGAACTGGCCCGAGCGGGTAAATTCGGTACCTTCTGCAGACACGGTGAAGCGGTAAGTGCCGGCCGGAAGATCGCTCAGGTCGGTCTCATAGTACCCAGGGCGAAGGGTCATCGGCACAGGCGGGCGCTCTACCCCGGCACTATCGGTTACCTGGAGCTGAAGCCGGGCCTGGGGATCGAACGCATACGATTCGTCAAAAAAACGGGCCCTGATAAAAGCCCCCGCCTGGCCTTCGTAGATAGGCTGGTAATCGAGGGTAAGCCGGCCTTCCCTCCCCTCCCCCGACAGGAAGAGCCAGATCTTGCCGAACAGGGCGTCAAAATTTTCAAAGCTGCCGGTTTCCCTGAATTCGTGCATCCTCCATTTCCAAAGCCCACTGCCCAGCAAAAACCCTTCCCTTTTCTCGCCGCGGACCAGGGCCAGCAGGGGTTCATCCAGGGGAATCCCCTTCACGCGCTGCCCCAGCAATACCTGGTTCTCCGAGAAAATCAAAACAGAGCCGAGCCGCCCTTCCAGGGGAGGGTAGGCGTCAACCTCCCATGCGGCCGCATCAAAATACCCGAAGGCCGCATTGCGATCGGGCAAAAGGTCTTCCCCCGGCCCGGGGTCGGTCAACTCAAAGGTACCCTGAATCTCATTCAGGAAGACCCAATCTGTACCTGGGCCGGCAATAGTGAATGTCGGCACGGGCCGGCCTGCCATTGCCTGGTATACCGGCCCGAAGCCGGCATCGGGCTCATACAGGATGAGCAGATCTGCCTCAAAGGTTCCCGAAAGGGCTTCCTCCGGGCTAAGTTGCCTGAATTCCCGTTGCTGGTTGGATTCGATGCTCCTTCTCAGGGCCCCGATATCAGGATGTGTTTTTCGGCTGACCAACCCGATCCGAACCCGTTCATCGACCACTTCAAGGCCCGCCTGGAGGGAATTGTTCGCAGTGTTGCGTTCCCCGGGCAAAAACGATATCGTCGCCCGGAGCCTGTGGAGTCCGGTTTCCGTGGCGCGCAAAAGCACCTCAACCCGCCCCGAGGCACCTTCAGCCTGAAGTTCCAGCGCCTGACGGTGCACCGTCCGCCCGTTGTCGAGCAGCCTGAGCTCTCCGGTAGCGGCCTCTTCCCCGTAATAGGTATAAAGAATTTCTACCGGGAACTGGTTTCCCAGAAAGGCGTAGCGGTTGGCGTTGATCCGGTCGATCCGCACATCGCGGTACCGCGTGGTATCGCCCAGGGCAACCGGGAAGACCGGTAAGCGGAGGGCGGAATTTTCTTCGTAGGACCGGCCTACATTCTCATTCCCGTCGGTAGCCAGCACAATCAGGGATTCGCCCCCCGGATAAGCCCTGGCCAGGGTGCGCAGTGCGAGATCGATATCGGTGCCGCGAGCGCTGAAGTCCAGGCTGTCGGCCCGGGAGACCGCTGTGCCAAAAGCGTACGATTCTACCTGGAAACGGTCGCGGAGGTCTGAATTATCTTCGAAAACGGCCCTGACCTGCTCCATCCCCCTTCCGGCAAGGGAGTCTTTAACAGAGGCTGAGTTGTCCAAAAGCAGTAACAGGCGATACTTTTCGGTCGAAACCTCGGTGCGCTCTATATGGGGGTCGACCAGCAGAAGGAGCAGTCCGAAGACCGCAAAAAAACGGAGGGCAGCCAGCCATCTGCGATGGCGGACTTTCCCGGAGCGATAAAAATACTGCAGCCAGACCAACCCGAGGCTCAGGGCCGCACTGAGTGCAATCCATAAAACGGTTTGGTCTGTCATTCAACAGTCTTTCCTGTTTATTCGCTTTCCAGATGTCTGTTGACCCGGCTGTCTACGGCCCATATCAGGAGGCAGAACAGAAGGGCGATACCTAAATACCCCAAAAACATAGTTCAGAATTTAATCATTCCCACGGCCTCCAACCAGATTCAGGGTACTTGCCGGTGATCTGGTGAAAACCTATGTAAGCATCCCGCCATCCACGTGCAGTACCTGACCGGTTGTGTAAGCCGACAGGTCAGAGGCGAGGAACAGGCAGGCATTGGCCACATCCTCAGGGGTGCCGCCCCGTTTGAGCGGGATGGCATCGCGCCAGGACTGGACCGTTTTCTCATCGAGCTTTGCGGTCATCTCCGTTTCAATAAAACCGGGGGCTACCGCGTTGCAGCGGATATTGCGAGAACCCAGTTCCAGGGCCACGCTTTTGGTAAAGCCGATCATGCCTGCCTTGGAGGCGGCGTAATTGGCCTGCCCGGCATTCCCCTTCACGCCCACCACGCTGCTCATATTGATGATGGAGCCACTGCGCTGCTTTAGGAGCGTTCGCTGGACTGCCTTGGTCATATTGAAGACCGATTTCAGGTTGGTTTCGATGACCTGGTCAAAATCGGCTTCGCTCATCCGCATGAGCAGGTTGTCTTTGGTAATCCCTGCATTGTTGACCAAAATGTCGATCTTCCCGAAATCTTCCAAAACCTGGTTTACAAGGTCTTCAGCTTCCTGGAAACTGGCGGCGTTGCTCTTGTAGGCTTTCGCCCTGACCCCTTGGGAAACGAGTGCTTTTTCCAGCTCCAGGGCCGGGCCTTCACTGCTGCTGTACGTAAAGGCGACATCGGCCCCATGTTGTGCAAATACCTCGGCAATTCCCTTGCCAATCCCCCGGCTGGCACCGGTCACAATCGCCACTTTCCCTTCGAGAAGCTTCATCATGTCGTGTTTTGGTTGGTTTTTACCCAAAGATAGGGCGGTTTGGGGCAAGTACCAATAAAAAATCCCGCCTGTGGCGGGACTTTATCAATCCGTTAACGAATCAGGCCAGGACTTCCCTGACTTTCTGCCCGATCAGCGCTGGTGAGTCCACCACGTGGATGCCGCATTCGCGCATGATTCGCTTTTTGGCCTGGGCTGTGTCGTCACTGCCACCCACTATGGCGCCGGCATGGCCCATGGTACGGCCTGCAGGGGCTGTCTCCCCGGCAATAAACCCGACGATGGGCTTGGGGCTTCCGCTCTCCTTGTACCAGCGGGCGGCTTCCGCTTCGAGTTGCCCGCCTATTTCGCCAATCATTACAACGCATTCCGTTTCGGGGTCTTCAACCAGCATTTGCAGGGCCTCACGGGTAGTCGTCCCGATAATGGGGTCGCCCCCGATCCCGATGGCGGTTGTAATGCCCAGGCCCTGGCGTACCACCTGGTCAGCGGCCTCATAGGTGAGGGTTCCTGATTTGGAAACAATCCCCACTGAACCCTTTTTAAACACAAAACCGGGCATGATTCCCACCTTGGCCTCCTCCGGGGTAATGACTCCCGGGCAGTTGGGCCCTACCAGGCGGCTTCCATGCCGTTGTACATAGTCATAGGCCTTGATCATATCCGCAACGGGGATGCCCTCGGTAATCGTGATGATAACTTTGATGCCCGCGCTGGACGCCTCCATGATCGCATCGGCCGCAAAGGCCGGTGGCACAAAGATGATCGTGGTATCAGCGCCGGTTTCCCGAACGGCGTCGGCAACCGTATCGAATACCGGTTTTCCCAGGTGCAACTGGCCGCCTTTGCCGGGGGTTACCCCTCCTACCACATTGGTGCCGTATTCGATCATTTGCCCGGCGTGGAAGGTTCCTTCACTTCCGGTGAAACCCTGTACAATGATGCGGGAATCCTTATTTACGAGAACACTCATTCGATCTGTTTTAAGTTTGCGCAAAAATAGGCCTTCGAAAAGAAAAGGCCAGCCTTTGTCATGCTTTTTTAAGTTGTTCCATTACCGCAGGCATCTGTCGGAGGGCCGCCAGCTGTTTGAGCCGCTCGCGCGCTTCCTCAGCGGGGCTACCGAAATAGGTCATTCCGCCATCCAGCGATTTGGAGACCCCTGATTGGGCCAATATCACGGCGCCTTTTCCGATCGTGATGGCGCTGGTCACCCCGACCTGCCCCCAAAGGGTTACTTCATCTTCGATGACCACACAGCCGGCGATGCCCGTCTGGGAAGCGATCAGGCAGCGCGAGCCGATCCGGGTGTCGTGCCCGACATGGACCTGGTTATCGAGTTTGCTGCCGGCCCCGATCACCGTGTCGCCGCTCACGCCCCGGTCAATGGTGCAAAGCGCCCCCAGTTCCACATCGTCTTCGAGAATGACGCGCCCCCCTGAAAGCAATCGGTCAAACCCGGCGGGGCGCTTCTTGTAATAAAAGGCATCTGAACCGATAACGGTCCCGCTTTGGACCACAACGCGGTCGCCCAGAATGCAGTGGTCCCCGATGGTGACATTGGGGTGGATCACGCAGTCCCTGCCGATCTGCACCTCACTGCCGATAAAGACATTGGGGGCGATAGAGGTGCCAATACCAATTTTGGCCGACTCTGAAACAGCCGATTCTGCTGGAAAAAAGGGTTTGAAATGCCTGGTAAGGGCATTGAAATCCCGGAACGGGTCGTCTGAAAGAAGCAGGGCTTTCCCGGGCGGGCAATCCACTTTTTTGTTGATCAGCACCACCGTGGCCGCAGATTCGAGGGCCTTGTCGTAGTATTTGGGGTGGTCCACAAAAACGATATCTCCGGGCTCCACCACGTGGATCTCGTTCATCCCTTTAACCGGGAAGTCTTCCGGGCCCACATATTGGGCCCCGATGATGTCCGCAATTTCGGCCAGCCTATGGGTTCTGGGGAATTTCATAAAGGGGGTATCCTATTCCTTGGCCCGCTCCATATAGGCGCCGTTGGAGGTGTCTATCTTGATCCGGTCGCCTTCGTTGATGAACAGCGGTACGTTGATGCGGGCTCCCGTTTCAACGGTGGCGGGCTTCGTGGCGTTGGTGGCGGTATTCCCCTTAACGCCCGGTTCGGCATGGATCACTTCCAGGATCACGCTGGCCGGCATGTCTACGGAAAGGGGCATGCTGTCTTCCGTGTTGAACATGATGGTAACTGTCTCCCCTTCCTTGAGCAGTTGCGGGGCATCGAGGGCATTTTCAGGAAGTGAAATCTGGTTGTAGTCGTCCGTATTCATAAAGTGGTAGCCCTGCCCGTCTGAATACAGGAACTGATAGGTACGGGTTTCGACCCGTACGTCTTCGATCTTGTGGCCAGCCGAAAAAGTGTTGTCGAGTACCTTCCCGGTGGTCAGGCTTCTGAGCTTGGTACGCACAAAGGCAGGCCCTTTGCCGGGCTTGACATGCAAAAATTCAATAACCTTGAAAATGTCGTTGTTGTAACGGATGCAAAGTCCCTTACGGATGTCTGAAGTTGATGCCATATTTAATTATTGCTGAAATATCCTTTCATGATGCCGCGCTGCGAATCCCTTATGAACTGAAGGATCTCATCCCGCTCAGGGGTAGCCTCCATTTCGGCTTCGATGATCTGCACGGCCTGGGTGTTGTTGTAGTTTTTCTGGTAGAGGATGCGGTAGATATTCTGGATCTCGCGGATTTTCTCCGAACTGAAGCCCCGCCTCCGCAGCCCGACCGAGTTGATGCCCACATACGACATGGGTTCGCGTGCCCCCTTTACGAAAGGCGGCACATCTTTGCGCACCAACGACCCACCTGTCACAAAGGCATGGCTGCCGATGGAGACGAACTGGTGCACGGCCACCATGCCGGCAAGCACCACGTAGTCGCCAATGGTAACATGGCCTGCCAGGGTGGTATTGTTCGAAAAAATACAGTTGCTCCCGACGATGCAATCGTGGGCCACGTGGCTGTAGGCCATGATCAGGCAGTTCTTGCCAATGACCGTCTTCATGCGGTCTGAGGTCCCTTTATTGATGGTCGCACATTCCCGTATGGTCACGTTGTTGCCGATTTCAACGGTGGTCTCCTCCCCTTTGTACTTCAGGTCCTGGGGAGGGGCTGAGATGACCGCCCCGGGA
The DNA here is from genome assembly GCA_964461555.1 of uncultured Robiginitalea sp. Classification (GTDB taxonomy): domain Bacteria; phylum Bacteroidota; class Bacteroidia; order Flavobacteriales; family Flavobacteriaceae; genus Robiginitalea. The sequence goes on from CAYWZF010000011.1 coordinate 49,594, forward strand.
AAAATATTGCAGTTCTTCCCGATGCGGGCGCCCTCCATGATTGTCACGTTCGAGCCTATCCACGTGCCTTCGCCTATGGTGACGTTGTTGTGGATGGTGGCGAAGGGCTCAATGACCACGTTCTTGGCAATTTTCGCTCCGGGATGCACGTAGGCCAGGGGCTGATTCATATCAAAGGTTTTTTGTTTTGACGATCTGGGCCATCAGCTCCGCTTCTGACACCAGTTTGCCATTGGCATAGGCATAGGCGGTCATATGACAGATACCCCGGCGGATCGGGGATACCAGGTCGCATTTGAAAATGAGGGTGTCTCCGGGCATTACCTGCTGCTTGAACTTCACGTTGTCGATCTTCATGAAATACGTGAGGTAGTTTTCCGGGTCGGGCACGGTGCTGAGCACCAAAATGCCGCCGGTCTGGGCCATGGCCTCTACCTGCAGCACCCCGGGCATAACCGGTGCCCCGGGAAAATGCCCCACGAAGAACGGTTCGTTCATGGTCACATTCTTCAGGCCCACCACATGGGTTTCTGAAAGTTCCAGGATCTTGTCAACCAACAAAAAGGGCGGCCTGTGCGGCAGCATCTTCATGATCTGGGTGATATCCATCAGCGGCTCCTGGTTGAGGTCGTATTTCGGGACCTTGTTGCGGCGCTCGAGCTTGATGGTCTTGGCCAGCTTCTTGGCGAACTGGGTATTGACGTAGTGACCGGGTTTGTTGGCAATTACCTTGCCCTTGAGGCGCGTGCCGATCAGGGCCAGATCTCCGATCACGTCGAGCAGCTTGTGGCGGGCCGCTTCATTCGGGTAATGAAGGGTCAGGTTGTCGAGAATGCCATTGGGCTTTACAGAAAGCTTCTTCTTGTTGAAGGCCTTCTCGAGCTTTTTCATCGTTTCGGGCGAAATCTCCTTGTCTACGTAGACAATGGCATTGTTGAGGTCGCCTCCCTTGATCAGGCCGTTTTCGAGGAGCATTTCAAGTTCGTGCAGAAAACTGAAGGTGCGCGAGTCGGCAATTTCCGTCTTGAAGTCAGAGAGGTGCTCGAGGGTGGCATTTTGGGTGCCCAGCACTTTGGTGCCAAAATCGACCATGGTGGTAACCTGGTAGTCATCGGCAGGGATTACGGTGATTTCGCTCCCGGTGCTATCATCCTTGAAGGAAATGACATCTTTCACTTCATAGATTTCGCGCTCAGCTTCCTGCTCCACGATTCCGGCACTCTCCAGGGCCTGTACGAAGAATTTGGACGAACCGTCCATGATAGGCGGCTCAGGCGCATCGAGCTCGATCAGCACGTTGTCGATCTCCAGGCCCACCAGGGCGGCCAGCACATGCTCGGAGGTATGGATTTTAACCCCCCTTTTTTCAAGGTTGGTGCCGCGCTGGGTATTGACCACGTAGTTGGCATCTGCCTCGATGACGGGTTCTCCTTCCAAATCTATCCGCTTGAAGGCATACCCGTGGTTTTCAGGGGCGGGGACGAATTTCATGGTCACATTGGCCCCGGTATGCAAACCTACCCCTTTGAGGGTAACCTCTTTAGCAATCGTTCGTTGTTTGGACATAAATTCAGCTACCTTTTGATTTTTCCAGATCTTCGATCCGATTGACCAGTTTCGGTAAATTTTTGAAATGAACGTATGATTTATTGTAATCCCCGTAACCCAGTGCCGGAGAGCCCTGCAAGACTTCGTCGTCTTTCACGTTGCGGGAAATGCCCGATTGCGCCTGAATTTTGACCCGGTCTCCTATGACTATATGCCCGACGATTCCGACCTGCCCGCCGATCATGCATCGCCGTCCGATCTTGGTCGAACCCGCCACGCCGGTCTGGGCAGCTATCACGGTGTGCTCCCCGATCTCCACGTTGTGGGCAATCTGGATCTGGTTGTCGAGCTTCACGCCCCGCCGAAGGATGGTAGAGCCCAGGGTAGCTCGGTCGATAGTCGTACCGGCTCCCACGTCAACATGGTCTTCCAAAACCACATTTCCGGTTTGCGGCACTTTTGAAAACTCGCCGTTTTCGTTAGGGGCAAAGCCAAAACCGTCTGCTCCTATAATGACTCCGCTGTGGATCACGCAATCGCTGCCAATTACCGTTTCGGAATAGATCTTGGCCCCGGCAAAGACAATGGTCCGGTCGCCGATGGTCACATTATCGCCTATGTAGACGTTCGGGTAAATCTTTACATCATCGCCCAGGACCACGTTGTTGCCGAGGTACGAAAAGGCTCCCATATAGAAGTTCGCGCCGTAGCGGGCGCTTTCCGAAATAAAAACAGGCGATTCCACGCCTGTCTTGGTAAATTTGACCTGGTTGTAGTACGCGAGCAGCTTGGAAAACGACTTGTAGGCGTCGTCTACCTTGATCAGGGTGAGATCAAGGTGCTGTTCGGGCGTAAAATCGCGGTTGACGATGATGATGGAAGCCTTGGTGCTGTACACATAGGGGGTGTACTTCGGGTTGGCCAGGAACGTCAGGGAGCCGGCCATTCCCTCCTCGATTTTCGAAAGCTTGTGGACCGCGATCTCAGGGTTGCCCACAACCTCGCCCTCAAGGATACCCGCAATCTGACTGGCCGTGAATTCCAAGACTACACTGTGCTAATTGACTTCAGTGGCACAAAAGTAAGAAAAATTAAGATACCCCTTTCTTGGGGTAACAGATAAAGTATTTGACTTCCGGACCCGAAAGGGCTTCAGAATTCAATTGCTCGGAGCGGCTCGATACGTCGAGCACGCGACCGTTCTTCAGCAAGATGTTGATGTTCTGTCTTTCTCGGTTGTACGCCCGGTTCGAAATTTCGCCCGCAAAGACGAAGAAGCCGGCCTCTTCTTCAGACAGGGACCATTGTTCCTGTACCTTCTGCCGCTTGTCGCGCAGCTGTTCTTCGGTAATGGGGGTTCCCTGCAATTTGATAGATGGCAGCCGACGGTCCAGGATCATTTGGCACATGCGCGACAGTACCGGATCTTCCGACCCCATCCATTGTTTCAGGGCAGCCAGAATGTCAACGTCGTCGAGGCGCGCAAAGGCTTCGAGATCGCGCTGGCCGAATGGAGCAGTTTGATCCCGTTCGAACAGGAAATACCGGAGGCTCGGGCTATAGGTCTGCCACTCCCCCAATTCCCGGATTTGCCGGGCCCTCCGGATAATGCGCACCAACAGTGCCTCGGCGGCCAGGCTGGTCTTGTGCAGGTAGACCTGCCAGTACATGAACCGTCGCGCCATCAGGAACTTCTCTACCGAATACAGCCCCTTCTCCTCAATGGCCAGGTTGCCCTGGTGCACCGAAAGCATGGTGATCAGGCGCTCGGAGTTGATATTGCCTTCTGCCACGCCCGTGTAAAAGCTATCGCGCTTCAGGTAATCGAGGCGGTCCATGTCGAGCTGGCTCGAGACGAGCTGGTTGAGGAATTTCCGGGGGTGCGTGCCCCTGAAGATATCCAGGGCGCTGTCAAGGGCTCCCCCGTATGCCCTGTTCAGGTGCTCCATGATGCGGAGCGACAAGGTTTCGTGCGATTCGCCCTGCACCAGCTCATTCTCAAGGGCATGCGAAAAAGGGCCATGGCCGATATCGTGGAGCAATATGGCGCAGAGCAGCCCTTCCTCTTCCTTATGGCTTATTTTGAACCCCTTTTCGCGCAACAGGGCAACGGCCTCCTGCATCAGGTGCATGGCGCCAAGGGCATGGTGGAAACGGGTGTGATGCGCCCCCGGGTAAACGAGGTAGCTGAGGCCCATCTGAGAGATGCGCCTCAGCCGCTGGAAATAGGGGTGCCCGATCAACTCTAAAACCAGGCCGTTTGGAATGCGTATAAATCCGTAAATTGGATCGTTGAAAATGTTGAGCTTATGGGGTCGCTTCAAGGCCGGCGGAATTTATAGAGCCAAAGGTAGCAAATCGCCCGGAATCAAGGCCCCCGGCTGCATGTACAACGCCCCAAATGCTGACAAAGGCCATGAAGAATTTTACCATCCTCTGGGTAGACGACGAAATAGACCTGCTCAAATCGCACCTTTTGTTCCTTGAAGACCGCAACTATGAGGTCGTAACCTGCAACAGCGGGCAGGACGCCCTCGAAGCAGTGCGCGGGCGCCACTTTGATATCGTTTTCCTGGACGAGAACATGCCCGGGCTCTCGGGGCTTGAGACCCTGACCGAACTAAAGCAAATGGACGCCTCGGTTCCCGTGGTCATGATCACCAAGAACGAGGAGGAATCGCTCATGGAAGAGGCGATCGGTTCGAAGATCGCCGACTATCTGATCAAGCCGGTCAACCCGAACCAGATTTTGCTGTCGCTGAAAAAGAACCTGGACCATTCCCGACTGGTCTCAGAAAAGACCACTGCCAGCTATCAGCAGGAATTCCGCAAGATCGCCATGGAGCTCATGGATGTCGACACGTGCGAGGCCTGGGCCGATCTCTACAAAAAGCTGATATACTGGGAACTGCGACTCGAGTCCATTGAAGACAGTGGCATGTTCGAGATCCTGGAATCGCAAAAGACCGAGGCCAACCAGCTCTTCGGGAAATTCATCGAAAAGGAGTATCCGGGCTGGTTCTCGGGCTCTGATGCCCCGGTAATGTCACACACCCTTTTCAGGGAACTCGTCTGCCCCGTCCTCAAGGACGGCCCCACCCTGCTGGTGGTCATCGACAACCTCCGGTATGACCAGTGGTTTGCCTTTGAGGATGCCCTGGCGCCCTATTACCGGAAAACCCAGGAAACGCCTTATTACAGCATCCTTCCCACGGCCACCCAGTACGCCCGGAATGCGATATTTTCAGGCCTGATGCCGCTCGACATGGAGAAACGGCACCCTCAGTGGTGGAAAAACGATACCGACGAGGGCGGGAAAAACCTGCATGAAGCCGATTTTCTGGGGGCTCAGATCCAGCGCCTCGGGTTGGACCTCAAATGGGAATACCACAAGATCAGCAGCCTGAAACAGGGCAAACAGCTGGCCCAGCAATTCCGGAGCCTCAAAGACCGCGACCTGGTGGCAGTGGTCTATAATTTTGTCGACATGCTCTCCCATGCCCGCACCGAAATGGAGGTGATCAAGGAGCTGGCCTCAAACGACAAGGCTTACCGCTCCCTCACCCTGAGTTGGTTCAGGAACTCCCCCTTGCTGGAACTCATACAGGAAGCCCAGCAACTGGGCTTCCAACTGCTGCTCACCACCGACCATGGCACCATCAATGTAAAACAGCCCTCCCGGGTGATCGGCGACAAGGAGACCAGCCTGAACCTGCGCTACAAAACCGGCCGCAGCCTTACCTATGAAGAAAAGGATGTGGTGGCCTGCAAAAAGCCCTCCGAATGGCATTTGCCCAGCATCACCGTAAGCAGTTCCTTCATCTTTGCCCGCAATGACCTGTTTTTTGCCTATCCGAATAATTACAACCACTACGTAAGCTATTACAGGAATACCTACCAGCACGGGGGCGTCTCCCTCGAAGAAATGATCGTGCCGTTTGTGGTGTTGAAACCCAAATGATGAAAATGATGGCGGTCTGACTAGGAGATACCTCCCCTCAGATAACTCCCGTCCAGGATTTCCATCACCTGGCCCTGATTGCCCAGGCATATGGAGAAATTTACCTCCAGCACAAAATCTTCCTTGTAGTAATAGGTTTTGCGACTGCGGTCATATGCGATCCTCGCTTCATAATCCCTGAGTTGTTCGAGGAGGTAATAAACAGTACGGTCACTCACCCCCAATCGGTCAGCCAGTTCTGAAGGAGACCCGGTGCACTCATGGCGAATCAAATTGTGCATCCGCTGAAGTTTTTCAATGTGCTTAATGTTTTTCATAGAAATAACTTTTTGGGTTAATTGAAAGACTTGAGTGCGACCGATTGAGCGGACAATATAGAGTATATTTTCTCTGTTTGCAAATTATTTTCAATATTATCCGTAGAATAATTTAATTATTGCGATTATTTTCTTTTTAGGGTTAAATAG
>CAYWZF010000012.1:0-25561 GCA_964461555.1 uncultured Robiginitalea sp.
TTGTTTGCCGCACACCCTTCCTTGATTTGCTACAGGTCAGAAGGTATGCCGGTGTTTGGCCATTGCCCAGGGGGCTTGATGAAACACCCATTTTCAAATTTTCAAATCGGCAAATTTTCAAATCTTAAATACCCCCTTAGGCACATTGCAAACTGCTCACTTCAGTCCGGGATTCTGGCTTTATCAAATTTTATGGGTTACCAGGTGTTCAAACCTATTTGGAACAGGAGCCATCCATCCTCGGGCCCTTTGAGAATTGAATGTTTAACCCTCTTCTTAAAAATTTTGCTTCCTATATTTGGGCAAAAGGATATTGCGCAAGTCATTCCAAGCTTAATGAAAAGACCATGGCTGACTTGCGAGAAGTAGAAACCCGGAGATTATGAAACAACGCATACTGCCCGTACTGGCCCTGCTGCTGCTCTGCAGCCACGACATGTTCCTGAAGCCCACACATTATTTCCTGGCACCAAATACAGATGCTACCATCATGCTCTTCAATGGCACCTTCGACAGAAGCGAAAACGTCATTGCCCGCAGCCGGATGCTCGATGTCAGCCTGGTGGGCCGGGGCAAACGCATAGCGGTAGACTCCAGCCAGTGGAGCGAACGCGATAGCATCACCCTGCTGAGCTTCAAAACCGGGGAGGCCGGCACCTGGGTGGCAGGTGTCTCTACAGCCCCCAGGAATATCGGGCTCACGGCCGGCGACTTCAACGAGTACCTCGAACACGACGGCGTGCTCGATATGCTGGCGTGGCGCCGCGAGAACGGGGCCCTCGAAGACGATGCCGTAGAACAATACGCCAAGCATGTAAAGACCGTATTCCAGGTAGGGGAAGAGTTGACCAATGACTGGTCTGCCCCCCTGGGGTATCCCCTTGAATTCATCCCCCTTGAAAATCCCTATGACCTGCATCCCGGGCATTCGCTGCCCGTGCGGTTGCTGTTTCAGGGCAAACCGCTGGCGAACCAGTTGGTCTATGTGGGTTCTGACCCGGCAGGTGAAACCGGAGGGGAGCTGCATACCCACGAAGACGGCACGCAGCACAGCCACGACGCCCCCCAGGGCGGGCAGGCTGGCCACACCCATGCCGGTATTGCCCAACTGCGAACCGATGCAGATGGCCTTGTGCAGGTGAACCTGGCCGCTGAAGGGGTCTGGTACCTTCGCACCATTCACATGATGCGGTCTGAAAGCCCAGGGCTCACCCACGAATCGAACTGGGCCACCCTTACCTTTGCCGTGGGGAAGGGCCACGACCACGACGAAGGGCAGGCTCACAGCCATGAAGAGGGGGGCATCCCCTCCTGGGTCTTCTGGTTGGGCAGCCTTCTGGTGCTGGGTGGGTTGTTTCTTTGGTTCAACCGGAAGAAATGAAGCCCGGCCCGGTACAGCGCTCCCTGATAAACCTGGTATTCCTATTCAGTCCCCTGGCCCTGCTGGCTCATGGGGTAAGCCAGGGAGACCAGGAAATTTTGAATGGAGGCGGGTTGCTCGCCTATGTGTGGGTCGGCGCCAAGCACATGCTTACCGGCTATGACCATTTGCTGTTCCTGGCCGGAGTCATATTTTACCTGAGCGGGCTGCAAGACATTGTTCGCTTCATCACCGTGTTTACCATTGGCCACAGCATAACCCTTACCGGGGCTACCTACCTCGGTATAAGGGCCGACGAACACCTGGTCGATGCCGTGATCGCCCTCAGCGTATTGTACAAGGGTTTTGAGAACCTGGGTGGGTTCGAAAAACTCTTTAAGGCCACATCGCCCAATTTGCTCGGTATGGTGTTCATTTTCGGACTCATTCACGGCCTGGGCCTTTCAACGCGGTTGCAATCTTTTGAGATGGGAACAGGGGAATTCCTGGCCAAGATCCTGAGCTTCAATGTAGGGGTCGAACTGGGACAGATTGCAGCACTGATCCCCATTGTATTTGTGATTGCGCGCTGGAAGCACCTGAAGAGTTACGGGGCCTTCTATAAGGCTGCAAACTGGTATCTCATGATAGCCGGGATAGGGCTGTTCATTTTCCAGGTGTATAATTTCCTGAACAGTCACCACTAAGGGTGCCAGTTCTTATTGGGAAGGACCGGGCCGGCCTTCCAAACGGCGCCATTACCCCCGGGGTTTCCACCCCGCCCCGGTTTCAAGATAGGGGTTCCCCCTGCAACCTCCCTGCAATTCCAAAATCGATGCCGCCCTTGCCCATCCCCCCGCTTTCCAGTATCTTAGGAATCCCCTGAAGTGCAACCACCAACGCGTAAAACATATGGAAACCCGGAGAAAATTTATCGGCAAAATGGCCGTTTCGGCTGTGGGCCTGCCCCTGATCAGCCCTTTCAGCAACCCTTTTGAAGCCTTTGGGCCGCCCGCCGACGGGCCGGTGCTTCGGGTGGCCATCATGGGGCTGGGCAGCTATGCGAACCGGGTGGCCGAAGCCATGAAAAACTGTACGCGTGCAAAACTGGTCGGGGTGATCAGCGGCACGCCATCGAAGGTCCAATCCTGGCAGCAGAAATACGGCATCCCCGAAAAGAATTGCTATAACTACGAGAACTACGACGCCCTGAAAAACAATCCCGACATTGACGCGGTGTACCTCACCACGCCCAATGCCCTCCACTGCGAGGGGGCCAGGCGGGTGGCTGCGGCAGGCAAGCACGTGATCTGCGAAAAGCCCATGGCCGTGAATGCGGCAGAGGCCCGGGAGATGGTAGACGCCTGCAAGGCGGCCGGGGTTCACCTGCTGGTCGGGTACCGAATGCACTTCGAGCACAAGACGCTCGAGGTAATCGGCATGCGAAAGGCGGGCGATTTCGGCAAGGTCATGTTCTTCCAGGGGCAGTCGGGCTTCCGCATCGGCGACCCGAGCCAGTGGCGATTAGACCCCAAACTCTCCGGGGGCGGGGCCATGATGGACATCGGCATTTATTCCATCAACGGGGCGCGCTACATGATCGGGGAAGAACCCATCTGGGTAACGGCCCAGGAAACCAAGACCGACCCGGTCAAATTCAGGGAAGGGATCGACGAGACCATCCAGTTCCAGATGGGGTTCCCGGGCGGGGCCGTGGCCTCGTGCCTTTCGACCTACGCGATCAATTACCTCGACCGCTTCTACCTGGTTGGCACGGGCGGGTTTGCCGAAATGCAGCCTTCCACCGGATATGGCCCCATCGAAGGGCGAACCCAGAAGGGGCCGCTTACCGCCCCCCATGTGACCCACCAGACCCTGCAGATGGACGGCATGGCCCGCCTGATCCTGGATGGCGAAAAACCGGAAGTGCCGGTAGACGGGGAAGAAGGGCTCAAAGACATGAAAATCATCGATGCCATCTACCAGGCCGTCAGAACGGGCCAGAAGGTCGTCCTGAATGGTTAGCAGCCAGGGTACCGGCTCAATACCGGAGCAGCTCAATCTTCCGGAAATCGATGGGGTGGCTGTTTGACTGGAGGGAGATATAGCCATCAACCACGGAAAGATCGCCCTCCCTGATCAGCGTTTTGGCGATTTCGTGTTCCGCGTTGAGGGTCGGGTTGCTGAATCGGAGGATTTCCTCCCCGTTCACATAATGGGTAATGACCCCGTCTTTCACCTCGATCTCGAGGGTGACCCACTGGTCGCCGTGAAAAGTACGGCCAATGGCAGGCGGGGTGCAGTAGGAGGCATTCCTTTCCCCGTTGACCTCGACAAACATGCCGTTGGCGCATACCGCGCCCACCGGCCGCTCCTCAGTGCCGTTGCCCCCGTGCAGGTTGTATTCGAGCGAAACCGGGAAGGGTTGGTCTGACCCCATGGTTTCGGGGGCCTGGCAGTGGTACTGTATACCGCTGTCGCGGAAGCCCCAGGATGGCCCCCCGGGTGCGGTTTCCCCCACGAAGCGGTATTCGGCCCGCAACCGGTAATTGCGGAGTTTTTCCTGATAGAACAGGGCCCCGAAGCGGTTGCCGAAGTTGTCGCCATAAGCGTCGTAGCGAACGCTTAAAATCCCGTCTTCGACCCGGAAGGTATTCCCGAAATTCTCCCCCAGGGGGTGGCCTGTGATCTTGGGGCTCCAACCGCTGAGGTCTTTTCCGTTGAAGAGGGGTTCCCAGGCGCCCGGCATCGTTTTTTCGGGGGTCTGCAAGAAGGCTGCGCTCCCCGAAGAGCCCTTCAGGGCGCATGACAGGGATACGACAACTGCCAGGGCAACAACCCGGGAGATAGGTTTCATAGGGCATGTTTGAAAGAAAGGTAAACAAACCAGGGCAAAATACAAATGTGTTGTTTTGGGGATGTCCGTGTCGGCCATGGGTGAAGGGATGATGGATCCCTCACCTTCCGGGCGACTGCAATCCCTCCTAAAATCCGTTAAAACCAGGGGATGGCCCTGGGATATTTGTTAATTTTACCTGACCCGCGCAAGGGGCGCCGGCCAGGTTGTTGGGTCAGGCGGCCGACAGGGCGGCTATAACCCAACAATCCTCATAATGAAAACAGGAACGAAACGCCTTGCCATTTGGGCCCTCGTCATTTCAGCCATTCTGGCCATCCCACTTATTGCCATGCAATTTTCCAGGGAGGTGCAGTGGAGCCTGGCAGACTTCGTCATCATGGGAGCCGTGCTGTCTGGCATTGCCCTGGCCTATGAGGGCATCGCGCGTAAATCGGGGAAGGCGCTCTACCGGGTCGCTTTCGGGGTGGGGCTGCTGGGGGCTTTCCTGCTTTTCTGGGTAAATGCCGCGGTGGGCATCATCGGCAACGAGGGGCAGGATGCCAACCTGCTGTTCGGGCTGGTATTCCTGGTGGGGCTGTCCGGCGCCCTGCTTTGTCGCTTCAGGCCCGGCGGGATGGCTGCCACGCTCTTTTCAGCCGCTGCGGTGCAAATGCTTGTTCCTGTGATCGCCCTGTTACTCTGGCCACCATCTGAGATTTCCTGGTCTCCCGGGGTTTTTCGGGTCTTTGTGCTGAGCGGGTTCTTTGCCGCTATTTTTGCGGTTTCGGGTATGCTGTTCCGTTGGGCCGCTTCGAACCGGGGCCCTGGCGTGCAACCGGCCCGTGAATGAACATCCTGTTAATTGATCAGACCATGAAAAACAAAACGACTATCGGAGTGGCCCTGGGCTTTGCCCTGGGGGCCCTGTTCGGGATTTTTGCCGGCATGGCCAATGGCGACCTGGCCCTGTGGCTGTCGGTTGGCGTGGGAGCGGGAATGGCCCTGGGGGCCGCAGCAGGCGCTATTTTGGAGCGGGGCTCGGGGAAGTAGCCCGGGAGGCATGTGTTTCCTAAAGGGGGCGCTGTTTTTTGCCCTGCTCAGGCTTCGGGCATATGGTGTCGGGGGCTGCGGAAAATCCGTTGAAAATGGTATATTTAAAGGGATCGTACCTATCGGATTTACGAATTCATCCAATTTCAAACGCATATGGACCAGGCACTTCAGACCATGATCGACAATATGCCGGCCAAGACCGGCAAATCGCTGGCAGAATGGAAGGCACTGCTGCAAAAGAAAGAATTCACCAAACACATGGAGGCGGTTAATTTCCTGAAGAAGGAACACGGGGTCACCCACGGGTTTGCCAATACCATTGTTTCCCTTTCCAAAGAAGACCAGCCGGCCGAAGAAGACTTAGTCGCCAGCCAGTATGCCGGGAAGGAAACCCTGTTGCCTATTTACGAAAAACTCCTGGCGCTCGTGCAGGCGTTTGGCCCTGATGTTACGGTGACCCCCAAAAAAGGTACGGTAAGCATTATTCGCAAGCGGCAGTTTGCCCTGATCAAGCCCGCCACCAAAACCCGCATCGACCTCGGTTTGAAGCTAAGGGACGTGCCTTTTACCGGCCGGCTGCTCGATTCGGGCCCCTTTGGCACCATGTGCACCCACCGGGTGCAGGTATCTTCGGTAGAGGAAGTTGACGGGGAATTGAAGGCCTGGTTGCGGCAGGCGTATGATCAGTCGCAGTAAACGGCTGAATATGCCGTGGGCACTGACAGGGCGATGGGAAAGCCTGAAGACCGGGGTTAGGCAAATCTTTGTTTGCATGGCCTTCTGCTATGTTGCCCTGGGCTGCGGGGAAGAGGCCAGAAAGCCCAACTTCCTTTTTGTGGTTGTCGATGACCTCGGGTACCACGACCTGGGCTTTATGGGGAGCTCCTATTATGAAACCCCGAACCTCGACAGCCTGGCCAGGGTTGCCACGGTATTCACCCAGGGTTACGCCACCTGTGCGGTATGCAGCCCCTCCCGGGCCAGCATGCTGACCGGAAAATTCCCGGCCCGCCATGGCATCACCGACTATCTCGGGGCTCCCTACGGGGAGGACTGGAGGGGCATGAAACGCCACACCCCCCTTTTGCCCCCTGCCTTCGGGCAGCATTTGCCTCAGGAATTCACGACCCTCCCCGAAGCGCTGAAGGAAGACGGTTACAGGACTTTTTTTGCCGGGAAGTGGCACCTGGGCGGCGCAGCGCAACAATCCCTGCCCACCGACCACGGCTTTGATGAAAACCGGGGCGGATACGAGGCCGGTGGGCCTTACAGCGGGGGGTACTTTTCCCCTTTCAACAACCCCTACCTCGAAGACTTCCCCGAAGAGAAGGGGATGAGCCTGTCCACGAAGCTCGCCCGCGAAACCGCGCGTTTTTTGGAGGCTAACAAGGATTCTGCCTTTTTTGCCATGTTGTCGTTTTACGCGGTGCACGCCCCTTTGCAGACCAACCGGGGCAAATGGGCCCATTACCGGGAAAAGGCCCTGGCCAGGGGCTTGCCTGAGCAGGGTTTCGGCATGGAGCGGGTCATGCCCATCAGGCTGTATCAGGACAACCCCGTCTACGCCGGCCTGGTAGAACAGGTCGATGAGGCTATGGGGGTGGTGCTTAAAAAACTCAAGGAGCTGGGCCTTGCCGAGAACACGGTGGTCGTCTTCCTCTCCGACAACGGGGGCGTCGCTTCCGGAGACCATTATGCCACCTCCAATGCCCCGCTCCGGGGCGGGAAGGGGTACCAGTGGGAAGGGGGCATACGGGTTCCGTTCCTGATCTCGGTTCCCTGGCTACCTTCGGGGACGGGGCGGGTAGAGACCCCCGTGACAGCGGCCGACCTGTTCCCCACCCTCCTCGACCTTGCGGGCCTGCCGCCCCAGCCCCACGCCCATTCAGACGGCACCAGCCTGCTGCCTTTGCTTGAGGGCGGTACCCTGCCGCCACGGCCCCTTTACTGGCATTATCCGCATTATGGCAACCAGGGGGGAGAGCCCAGTTCCATTATCAGGGCCGGCCACTGGAAGCTCATCCATTACTGGGAAGACGGCCGGAACGAACTCTACGATCTTGCCGGCGACCCGTCGGAACGGTCCGATCTGGCCGGGCGCAACCCGGCCCTGGCTGATTCCCTTTTCAGGGAGCTGAATCGCTGGCTTTCTGAGAACGGGGCCCGCCTGCCCGACAGGGACCCGCTTTTCAGGGCCGACTCCCTCAGGCAGGTGCTCGAGGGTTTTCAGGGACGAACGCGCCTGTACTGGGAGGCGCAGCGCATGCAAATGCTCGACCCTGCCTGGTCGCCCGATGCAGACTGGTGGGGAAGCGAATGAGACCCCGAAAAGGAGGGCAAATAAATGCTATCTTTCGTAAACAACCCCGGATCGCGGCCTTACAGGGGAATACCAGACGGCAGGCACCGGAAATCATCAATACAGCATGAAGCGCAGGGAATTCATCTACAAGACCTCTGGCGCCGTTACGGCGGGCCTGACCTATTCAGAACTGTATACCCAGGTGCACCGGAGCATGGAGCGGGTGCCCGATGCCACCTCCTTCGACGTGATTGTAATCGGGGTGGGCAGCATGGGCGCCTCGGCCTGTTACCACCTGGCCAAACGGGGCCTGCGGGTGCTGGGTCTGGAACAGTACGATATTCCGCACGAGCTGGGCTCGCATGCCGGGCAGAGCCGCATCATCCGCAAGGCCTATGGCGAAGATACCGAGTATGTGCCCCTGCTCGAGCGGGCCTATGAAAATTGGAAGACCCTCGAGTCAGAAACGGGCTCCCAGGTCTATTTTGAGACGGGCCTGGCCTATTTTGGGGCCGCGGGAAACAAATTCCTCGAAACGGTCCGGAAGTCGGCCGAGACCTACCGCATCCCCCTGCATGCGCTGAGCAAAGCGGAATGCGACCAAAAGTATCCGCAATTCCGGCTTCCGGAGCATTTTCAGCGCCTGGAAGAACCCGGGGCAGGGTTTCTGACCCCGGAGCGCAGCATTTTGCTGATGGCCGAACAGGCCTTGTTGCATGGCGCGGTGATCCGAACCGGGGAGCCGGTGCTGGCATGGGAGCATGCCGATGGCAGTGTGGTGGTAAAGACCCCCCGCCAGACCTACCGGGCGGGCAAGCTGGTTGTGACGGCCGGGGCCTGGGCCGCGAAATTGCTCCCGGGGCTGGCCCCCCGCCTGAAGGTCACCCGGCAGGCCCTGGCCTGGGTGCAGCCGAAGGACTGGGAACCATTCACCCTGGGCAAGTTCCCGTGCTGGCTCCTGGAACATGAGGGGCGCGATTTTTACGGGTTTCCGGTGCTGCCGGCAGGTTCGTTCGGGGGGCCGCTGGGCCTGAAGCTCGCCCTCCACTACCCGGGAGAGGAGGTAACCGATCCCGAAAAGACCGACAGGAACCCCAAAAAGTCAGAGGAGCAGGTGCTGATCGACTTCCTGCACCGGTTTATCCCGGAAGGGTACGTGCACACCCTGGCGATGAAGACCTGCCTGTATACCTACTCCCCCGACGGGCATTTTGTGGTCGACCACCTTGAGGGGTATGGGAAGGACGTGGTCGTGGCAGCCGGGTTCAGCGGGCATGGTTTCAAATTCGCCAGCGCCATCGGGGAGATTTTGGCCGACCTGGCCCTGGAAGGCGCCACGCCCCTGCCCATTGATTTCCTTCGCACAGACAGATTTGGTTCCTGATCGGCGATTTCGTGTTTGCCTTGTTTTTTTTCGTATTTTCAAGAGTTTAATCGGCCTACCCAAACCAGCAGAAATCTCAATAGATGTATTCCGCAAAAAAACCTCAATACGTGTCGCGCTCCCTGCACCTGGCTTCCCTGGCCAAACGCATTCTCCTGGGAGGGGGCGTCGGTCTTGTCCTGATCGCTCTTTTCCTCGCCACGGCTGACGGGAACGACCCCGCCTGGGGCAGGTACTGGTGGATCAGGCCACTGACCATCGTTCCCCTGGCCGGGGCTGCTGCCGGGGCCGTCAACTACTTGTTTGACCTGTTGGCCAGGCAGCTGGGTTGGAGCCGGGTCATAACGGGCTTGTTCGGCTTTGCATTGCTCTTCATTGCCATCTGGCTCGGTTCGGTACTGGGCCTGGACGGGACTTACTGGGACTAGTGCCGAAAGGGCTGTTGCCTGTTTGTATGGAACCTGAATAAGCCGGAGCTGTGAACCTGATCCTGACCCCCATAGACCCCCATGCCGACATGGCGCGTGCTGAATACGCTTCAGAGGATTGCCGGAATATCCTGGAGGCCTGCCGGGAGTATTACCCGAAAGTTGGGTATCACCCCCCCTGGATCGGCTATTTTGTCAACAGGGAAGGGCGCATTGTGGGCACCTGTGGGTTTGTAAGCCCGCCGGTCGGCAACCGGGTAGAGATTGCCTATAGTACCTTCAGGGAATTTGAAGGGCAGGGTGTTGCGACCGGCGCCAGCAGGGCCCTGATTTCCCTGGCCCGCCAAACAGATCCTTCGCTGGTCATAACTGCCAAAACCGCTCCGGAGCATAACGCTTCGACACGCATCCTGCAGCGACACGGCTTTGAATTTTCGGGTATCGTGCAGGATCATGAGATAGGGGATGCCTGGGAGTGGGTATTAGACCCGGGTAAGCTTCCCCCTGCCACAGCCACCTAGAGCTGCCTGAAATAATCCAACTGCGGCCACTCGGCACGGTTCAGGGTTTTTCCGTTCATGAAATTGGCGATATACTGGATCACTTCCGGAAAGTTCTCATCCCCCCGGTTCATCAGCACCACGTATGAAATCCCGCTGCTGACGCGCAGCAGGGCCGTGGTACCCGGCAGGGCCCCGTTGTGGCTCCAAATGCCCCCGCTGAGGTAATCGAGCCCTTGCCCCGTCGCGAGCAGGTCCGGGAAGCGGCCGCTTCCGTCTGACTGGGCAGCCAGCAGGGCCAGGTCGTAGGCCGAGGCCAGCCAGCCCCCGTGCGAATCCATCCGGGTGACGTTCAGGTCGTAAGGCGAGAGCCATCGTGAGTAATAGGTAACTTCTCCGGGCGCGGTTTCGCCCCGGCCGTCGCGGCTTACCTGCATGCGGCTGATTCCCATTGGGGCCAGCACCTGTTCAAAGACATATTGCTGGTAGGAAACGCCCGATACGGCCTCAATGATCCTTCCCAGCAGGCAGTAGCCGAAATTTGAATAGGCATAGCCGGTGCCGGGTTCGAAGGTCGGGGAACGCTCGTCGAGCACCTTGCCGATCAGGTCGGCCTGGCTCAGGTTCGGGTCGTCGAACATGATGTCGTAGGGCACGTCTGTGAATCCGGCCCGGTGTTCGATCAGGTGGCCCACGGTGATCTGCATTTCCAGAACTTCGTAAGGGAGTCGGCCATACCGGGTGCCTAGAATGCCTTCCGGGCCAAATACCAGGTCTTCTGTACTCAATTTTCCCTGGCTGACCAGGCGCGAAAGGGCCATCAGGGTGATGGGCTTGGAAATGCCGCCGATGCGGAACAGGGAGTTGTCGCTGACCCGTGTGCCCCTGAAGGCATCTGCCAGGCCGAATGACCTGAGGTAGACCAGCTTTTCGTCCCTGACCACGGCAACCTGGGCCCCGTTGACATTCAGGGTTTCCATCAAGATGGTAAAATCGCGGGTAATGTCTTCAAGGTCTGCCTCGGGGGTACTCTTTGTGCCGCCTGGGTCCTGGGAAGATCCGCCTGTGCCCGGAGGGGCAGGGGTGCTCCCACCGGGGGTCCCGGAATTCCCGCCCGCAGCCGGATCGTCTGTTTCGGACGGGCTGCAGGCAAGGCAGAGCAGCAACAGGTAGGGGAGAAACTTTTTCATAGCGCGTTACGGGTCGGGGTAAGGCAACCTGAATAACCCCCTGAAGATATATATTTTGGAACGGACGGGCAAACCCCATTCCGCGAAGGGGCGCATCCCAGGCCGGTTGGGGGGCTTCCAAAATAAATGGACCCGCCATGGGGTGGGGTGCGCGGGATTGCCTACCTTAGGCTCAGGCAGGACGAAAGGGTTTCCAACAATCCTTCCTGATTATTTTTCTGACCTGGGATATTTGCGGTAACCTCACCGGTTTGAACACCCCTAAAGTACCCGGTAATACTTGCCAGAAGCTGGCCTATTCGCTGGCTTCAGGCTTCACATAAACGATGACATACATGAGCCAGGCTGTTCGCAGCGTCATTACGGGGACGGGAAGCTATATCCCCCCAAAAAGGATGCAGAACAAAGATTTCCTTTCCAACCAGTTTTACGATCCCAGTGCCGGAAAACTCGGGAAAACCAATCAGGAAATCATCGAAAAATTCCAGGAAATCACCACCATTGCCGAGAGGCGGTATGTCGGGGACGACCAGGTGACTTCCGATATAGCGGGCTATGCAGCCCAAAACGCCATCGCCTCGGCCGGCATCGACCCGGAGGAGCTCGATTATATCGTGGTCGCCCATAATTTCGGGGATATCAAAGCCGGAACCAATCGCATTGACCTGGTGCCGGCCCTGGCGGCCCGCGTGAAGCACAAGCTCGGCATCAGCAACCCAAATACCGTGGCCTACGACATCATTTTCGGCTGTCCGGGATGGCTGCAGGCCCTCATCCAGGCCGATTATTATATCCGGTCGGGAGACGCCCAAAAAATCCTGGTCATCGGGGCCGACGTTTTGTCGCGCATTTCCGACCCGCACGACCGGGATGGCATGATTTACGCCGACGGGGCCGGGGCGGTGGTTCTGGAAGCTGCAAAAGCCGAAGGGCCGGGGGGCATTCTGGCCCATAAGACGCGTTCGGATACCCTCCTGCATGCCGGCATGCTCTATATGGGGGGGTCGAATGGCCCCGGCGAGGGCGTCGGGGAAGACCTCTTCTTGAAAATGAATGGCAGGAAGCTGTATCAATACGCCCTGGAAAACGTTCCGGGCGCCATCAGGCAATGCCTGGAAAAATGCCATCTCGATATCACGGACATCCGAAAAGTGCTGATCCACCAGGCAAATGGCAAGATGGATGACGCCATTTTAAAGAGGCTGTACAACCTCTACGGCCATGAAGACGCCCCTGAGGGCGTCATGCCCATGACCATCGGATGGCTGGGAAACTCATCGGTAGCCACCCTGCCCACCCTGCTCGACCTTATTTTGAGGAAGGAGCTCGAACCGCACCGGCTCAACCCCGGGGACGTGGTGGTTTTTGCATCGGTGGGCGCCGGGATGCACATCAATGCGATGGTCTACCGGATGCCCTGAGCAAATCGGTCACAGGCGGGCTTCGACCCTCCCCGGGTGAATCCGGCGTATGGGCCTTCCCTTTTTAGACATTTTATCCTTACATTTAGTTGCATCCGATCGCCGGACAGGCGCGAGGCGTTTCGTCCTTTCCGGCCCGGTGGAATCCATTAACCAACCTGTTATGAAAACCCGCCCAGTACTGTGCGCCCTGTTCTTTTTGGTAGCCGGCGCAACCGCCTCTCACGCACAAAGGAAATCGAATCCGGCCCCTTCTGCCCCCACGGCTCCTGATAAGAGCTTTTACCAGGGGATGAAATGGAGGAACATCGGCCCGAACCGGGGCGGGCGTTCCCTGGGCTCTGCGGGGAGCCCGGGACGGCCCGATGAATACTATTTCGGGGCCACCGGGGGCGGGCTCTGGAAGACCACCGACGGGGGCAATGAATGGTCCCCGGTCACCGACGGACAGGTGAGCAGTTCATCCGTAGGGGCCGTGGCCGTGGCCGAAACCAACCCCGACATCGTCTATATCGGCATGGGGGAGGTGCAGCTCAGGGGCAGCATCACCCAGGGAGACGGGGTCTACAAATCCTCCGACGGCGGCAAGACCTGGCGCCACCTGGGGCTGAAGGAAACCCAGGCCGTGGCCCGGATCCGCATCCACCCGACCAACCCCGATATCGTCTATGTGGCTGCCCTGGGCCATCCCTATGGCGAGAATGAGGAGCGCGGGGTCTTCCGCAGCACCGACGGGGGGAATACCTGGCAAAAAGTACTGTACGTAAGCCCGAAGGCGGGGGCCGTAGACCTTATCATCGACCGTACCAACCCGAAGGTGCTTTACGCCAGCACCTGGGAGGTATACCGCAAAGCCTGGAAGATGTGGGGAGGCGGGGGCGACAGCAAATTGTGGAAATCGGTCGACGGGGGCGACACCTGGACCGACCTCACCGCGAACCCGGGCATGCCTGCCGGGCCGGTCGGCAAGATCGGGGTCACGGTTTCGCCTGCCGATCCCACCCGGGTCTGGGCCATTGTCGAGGCGGCCGAAGGGGGCGTTTTCCGCTCCGACGACGCCGGGCAGACCTGGGAGCGCACCAATGACGAGCGCAAGCTGCGCCAGCGGGCTTTTTACTATTCCCGGATCTACGCAGACCCCTGGGACCGCGAGACGGTGTATTGCCTGAACACCGGCTTTTACAAATCCACCGATGGGGGCAAGACCTTCGATGTCACCATCAGGGTGCCCCACGGCGATAACCACGACCTGTGGATCGACCCCAACAACCCGCAACGCATGATCAATTCGAATGACGGGGGGGCCAACGTGAGCATCAATGGCGGCCAGTCGTGGACCGAGCAGGATTACCCGACCTCCCAGTTCTACCATGTAATGGCCACCAGCGACGTGCCCTACCATGTGGCCGGGGCCCAGCAAGACAACACCACCCTGGCCATGCCCAGCGAGGGGTGGGATTTCATGCAGGCCAATGGCCCGAACCACGGGTGGTTTTACGAAGTCGGAGGGGGCGAAAGCGGCTGGATCACCCAGCACCCGACCAACCCCGACATCTTTTACGCCGGGAGCCAGGGGGCCCTGCTCACCCGCTACGACCGCAGCAATGGCCAGGTAAGGGACATCCAGGTATACCCGCGCTTCTTTTCGGGTGAGCCGGCCGAGGCCCTTCCCGAGCGCTGGCAGTGGACCTTCCCGATTATGTTTGCCCACCAGGACCCCCGGGTGATGTACACCTGTTCCCAACACGTCTGGAAGACCACCGACGACGGGCAATCGTGGGAAAGGATCAGCCCCGACCTCACCTATGCCGACCCGACTACCCTCGGCAAGACCGGCGGGGTGATCACCATGGACATGAACGGGCCCGAGATCTACGCCACCGTCTTTGCGCTGGCACCCTCCTTCCACGACATCAACACGATCTGGGCCGGTTCTGACGACGGCAAGGTGCACATCACCCGCAACGGGGGCCAGAACTGGGAAGACATTACTCCCAAAGGCCTGCCCAAATTCTCGCGGGTGAGCATCATCGACGAGTCGCGGCACCGCCCGGGCACCCTCTTTCTGGCGGCCAACCGCTACCAGGTAGACGACCGGCAGCCCTATGTCTTCAAGACCCACGACTACGGCAAGACCTGGACGAAAATAACCACCGGTATCGCCGACGGGCATTTCGCCCGTGCCGTGCGCGAAGACCCGGTGCGGCAGGGGCTTTTGTTCCTGGCCACCGAGCACGGGGTGTATTTTTCCATGGACGACGGGGCCCTTTGGCAGCCGTTGCAGCTCAACCTGCCCGACACCCCTGTGCGCGACCTGGTGATCAAGGATAACGATGTGGTGCTGGGCACCCATGGCCGGGGTTTCTGGATCCTCGACGACATTCAGCCCCTGCGGCAGTACAGCCCGGAAATCACCGATCAGGCCGCCGTGCTCTTTGCCCCGGCAGACGCCATCCGCGGCCTTGGGGGCGCCTCCTTTCAGTATTACCTGCAATCGCAGCTCGACACCATCACCTTTGAGATCCTCGATGCGAAGGACCAGGTGATCCGCACCTTTACCGGAAGCAAACCGGAGTTCAAGGCAGATCCCAACCTCCCCTGGTGGGAGCGAGACGGGTCTACCAAGCCCACCACGGCCAAAGGCCTGAATACGTTCACCTGGGACCAGACCTATACGGGCGCCACGGTCTTCAAGGGCATGATCATCTGGAGCGCCAGGCCCCAGCGCGGGCCCAAGGCCCCTCCCGGCAGCTACAGGATCAGGATGAAGGCAGGGGGCGTGGAGCAGACCCACCCTTTCCGCATCGTGATGGACCCGAACCTGAAAGGCATTACGGAAGCCGATTTGCAGGAACAATATGAACTGGCTTCCAAAATCGTGAAGAAGACCAGCGCAGCCAATGAGGCGGTGATCCGTATCCGCGAGATACGCGGGCAGATCGACTCAGCCAGGGCCAGGGTGCCCGCCGCGGAGTACGAATCCACCATGAAGCCCTTCCTCGCAAAGCTGGCCGCCATCGAGGAGGAACTCTACCAGGTGCGGAACCAGTCAGGGCAAGACCCGCTCAATTTCCCCATCAAGCTCAACAACCGCCTGGCCTCCCTGCGCCGCAGCGTGGAGACGGGCGATGCCCGGCCCACAGACGGGGCCTACAAGGTGTTCGGGGAGCTGTCGGCAGAGCTCGACAAGCATTTGGGAGACCTCGAAGCCGCCCTGCAGGGTGGTTTGCCCGGGGTGAATGCCGTGCTCACAAAGGCCGGCATTGAACCGATACCCCCAGGGCAATGAGGGCTTTAAGCAGCAGGATGCTCGGCTGCCTGGCATGCTGTGCCCTTGCCGGGGCGACCGCCCATGCCCAGGCGCGGGTCATCGACATGCACATCCATTCGTATTCCGATGACGACTTCGGGGAGCGTGAACCGGCCAGCGACCATTACGGCGTGCGCGGCTCCACGGGCGCCGAAGCGCATCGGCTCGAAACCGTTGCCGCCTTTGAAAAATTCCGCATCGAGAGGGCCATGGTCAGCGGCAACCCGGAAAGCGTGGAGGCCTGGGCGTCAGACGATCCTGAAAATCGGGTGATCAGGGGGATTTTGATGTTCCACCCCGACGACTATGGCATGGACACGCTCCGCTTCGAGCAGCTGATCCGCGATGGTGAATTGGAGGTTTTCGGGGAGCTGGGCCCGTATTACAGCGGCACAACCCTGAGTGATGACGTATGGCAGCCTTACCTGAGGATTTGTGAGCAGTATGACATCCCGGTGGCTGTCCATACCGGGGGCGGAGACCCGGGGGGCACCTATTCCTGGGCGCCCAAAGCCCGGCTGGCCCTGGGAGATCCGTACCTGATCGAAGATGTGCTGGTGCGCTATCCGAAGCTCCGCGTCTACCTGATGCACGCCGGGGGCGAAGACTGGCCCGAGCATGCCCTGCGCATGATGGCATACTATCCGCAGCTTTATATCGACCTTGCCGTGATGTTATGGGTGGAACCCAATACCCAGCGGTACACAGCGGAACTCCTCCGGAACATCAAGCAGGCCGGGTACCTCGACCGGGTAATGTTCGGCTCCGACCAGATGATCTGGCCTTATGCCATCGGCAAATCGATCGATTTTTTGAACAGCCTTGACTTTCTGAACGAAGCAGAGAAGGCGGGCATTTTCTACGACAATGCAGCTCGCTTTCTGCGGCTCGACCCATCTGATAAATAACGCAAGTGAATCCCATGTACAAATCATGTCTCCTGGCCTTCGCCTTCTTTCTGGGTCTTTTGCTTCACGCCCAGAAACCCCGCGCCCGCGACCTGGGCGTCCCCTTTGAGGGCACCCCGGGCCCGTGGAATGCCATCACCGACGTGCCTGGCGTTGAGGTGGGCTATAGCACCATCATCTCCGGAACAGGCGACAACATAGCCGGAAAGGGGCCTGTTCGCACCGGGGTAACCGCCCTTTTCCCCCGGGGCAAGGCCAAAAAATTCAGCCCGGTCTACGCCAACTGGTACAGCCTGAACGGGAACGGGGAAATGACCGGCACCACCTGGGTCACCGAATCGGGTTTTCTGGAGACCCCCGTCATGATCACCAACACCAACAGCGTGGGGGTGGTGCGCGACGCGGTGCTGAAGTGGTTTGTAGACACCGACTGGTACCGGGGCGAAGACTGGTGGTATACCTATCCGGTGGTGGCCGAGACCTACGATGGCTTCCTCAACGACATCTACGGCTTCCACGTTACGGAAGCCCACGTGCGGGAGGCCATTGCCAATGCGGCTTCGGGGCCCCTGGCCGAGGGGAATGTCGGGGGTGGCACCGGCATGATGTGCCTCGGGTTCAAAGGAGGTACCGGCACCGCTTCGCGCCAGGTAACCTTAAAAGACACCACCTACACCCTGGGGGTGCTGGTGCAGTCTAACTTTGGCGATAAACAGAACTTCCAGGTGGCCGGGGTGCCCGTGGGTCGGGAGTTGCGCGACACCCTGAACTACGAATTCAGGGCTCCTCCCCAGTCGCGCCGGAAAGCGGGCGACGGCTCGATTATCGTGATCGTGGCCACCGATGCGCCCCTGCTGCCCCACCAGCTCAAACGGCTTGCCCAACGTGTGCCCCTGGGTATCGGCATTGTTGGCGGCCGGGGTGAAAACGGCTCAGGGGATATCTTCCTGGCCTTTTCCACGGCGAACGAAGGCGCCTTCAGCCGGGAGGGAAACACCCGGGTAGAGCAGGTTTCGAACGACTGGATCGACCCCCTGTTCAACGCCGCCGTGCAGGCTGTGGAAGAAGCCATCATCAACGCCATGGTGGCTGCCGAAACGATGGAAGGGATCAATGGCAACAGGGCGCATGCCCTGCCCCACGACCTGCTGAAAGAGACCCTTAAGAAGTACCACCGCTTAAGGGAGTGACAGACAAGTGGTTTGAACGCGAATCAAATAAACCAAAATACCATGCCGAAAGAAGCAAAATCCCTGCAGGAAGCGCGAAAATCGCCGGGCGAGATCACCGCCCTGTACCTGGATAAGAAGAAAATCAACAGCCTCGACCCGCTCCTTCGCGAATGTACCCGGCTGGAGGTGCTCTACCTCCAGCAAAATGCGCTCCGGGAGCTGCCATCCTGGATAGGGGAACTGACCAGCCTGAAGGAACTTTACCTGGGCGGCAACCAGCTGGAAGCCCTCCCGGAAAGCCTCGGGGACCTGGCCAAGCTGAGAATACTCAGCCTGGGAGGCAACCCGCTCAAGAGCCTGCCCGAAAGCCTCGGCGGGCTGGAATCTCTGGAAATCCTCAAATGCGACGACACCCGCCTGGTCAGTCTTCCCGACGGAATCGGGAGGCTCACTTCCCTGAAGGAACTGGACCTTTTCCGCAACCCCCTCGTTGCCCTGCCGGCCTCCCTCGGCCAGCTGAAACAACTTGTCAGCCTGAACGTGTCCCAGACGCAGCTGGCCTCCTTCCCGCCCCAGATATGTGAGCTGTCGAACCTCGATTATCTGGCAATCTGCTCCGATGGCATTACGACCTTGCCCCCGGAAATCGGCGACCTTAAAAACCTGACCGTTTTGGTACTCTCCGGGTGCCCGATAAAAAAATTCCCGGAGTCGATGGGCAGACTTGGAAAGCTACGCGAACTTTCCCTGTACGATACGGACATCCCCCTTGAAGCGGCACAGGCTCTGTATGATACCCTGCCCGCAATTGAGATGGTTGAACATCCGGATGCCATGTTGAGGCGCTGAAAACGCAAGATTACCCCGAGCCGACAGGCTCTTTCCGCGAGCCCTTCCCGGTGGCAGGCTGCTCCAAAGACTTAAGCAACACAGGTATGTCTACAAAAGATGATAAAAATATACTTCCGGGATTTCTGGCGGGTGTTGTGGCAATCCTTCAACTCGCATCTGCCGGGCTGGCCCTCATCATTGGGGGTTTTTTATTCCAATCCGGCTCGGCCGGACTGGGTGCCCTGGCCATTTTGTGGCTTATGGGCGGGAAATACCTGCGAAGAGCCGACCTCTGGCTGGCGATCGGGGCATTTGTTTTTTCTATTGTCGGGGATTATTTCCTTTCGAACCGGGGGGGCGATGCCATGATGTTCGTGTACGGCATCGGCTTTTTCTTCCTCGCCCACCTGGGCTACCTGGGCTATGCCCTGTGCCATGGAAGGATTTCCCTGCGAGCCACAGCCCTTTTATGCGCGGCTTACCTGATCTTTTTCTTCACCGCCCTGTACGACGGCATATCTGACCCCGTGCTGCTGTGGGCGGCCCTGGCCTATCTGTTTGTCTCCTGTTTCTCAATGGGGGCTGCCTGGGGCATGCAACCCGGGGGGAGGGGCAAGTGGCTGTATGTGGGCGGGATAGGCCTGATCCTGTTTTCCGATACCCTGATCGCCTTTCGGGAATTCATGGCGTACACCCGCTGGGATTTCCTGATCTTGCCCACGTATTACCTGGCGCACATCCTGGTGACATTCGCTGTGTGGGAGCGGTTCCGGCAACGGGGGGCACAGGCCTGATGCGGAGCCCCGATCAGGGTGACATGCTTGCGGGCGGGTTTGTACATTCCTGATTTTTAGGATCTCACCTCCCATCAAGAGCGTTGAATGTTGTATATTTAAGAGGATATGCCAATCCCATCAACTTTACAACTCAACCAATTCATCGAAAAATGACTTCAAACAACCCACCCACCCCAGCCAGGATCATGCAGGTTAGCACCGGATTCTGGGCATCAAAGACCCTTTTCAGTGCCGTCGAATTCGGACTTTTCACCACCCTGGCCGAAAAAGGCCCCCAAACTGCCATGGCCCTCAAAAAGAAAATGGGGCTGGGCTGTTCCGATCGACATGTCTACGACTTCCTCGATGCTTTGACCGCCCTGGGATTCCTCCGGCGCGATGGGCTCCTCGACACTGCAACTTACGCGAATACCCCTGATACCGATATGTTCCTTGACCGGAATAAACCCAGCTATATCGGCGGAATGGTTACCATGCTGAACCATCGCCTGTACGGGTTCTGGGGCGACCTTGAAGAAGGCCTGCATACGGGTTGCCCTCAGAACGAGGCCAAATGCGGTGACAACCTGTTTGCGGCTATATACAGTGATCCGCAACGGCTGGAAGAATTCATCTTTGCCATGATGGGGGTACAAATGGGCAATTTTATGGCATTCAGCCAGAAATTTGATTTTTCGGGCCGTCATACCCTGGTCGACGTGGGCGGGTCTTCAGGAATCCTCTCCCTGCTGGTAGCCAAAGACCATCCGCATATGGAATGTACCACCTGGGATTTGCCTCCGGTGCAACCCATCGCACAGAAAACCATTGAAAAATTCGGGTTGCAGCAACGCGTGCGTGCCGTCTCGGGAGATTTCTTCAAAGACCCCCTTCCGTCGGCAGATATCCTGGTGATGGGCAATATTTTGCACGACTGGGACGAGGAAACCAAACTCATGCTGATGCAAAAGGCCTATGATGCCCTCCCCGAAGGAGGGTGTTTCGTGGCGATAGAAAACGTAATTGACGAAGACCGAAACGAAAATGTGATGGGGCTGCTCATGAGCCTCAATATGCTCATAGAGACCGGTTCGGGCTTTGATTATACCTTCGGGGACTTCAGGGGCTGGGCCGGGCAAGTCGGTTTTCGTTCTGCCTCCCTGCTCCCGCTGGCCGGACCTGCCAGTGCGGCCCTTGCGTTCAAATAATTGTGTACCTTCAGCGGAAATCAACCTGCTACCTTGCATGAGAAACTTTAAGACCCCGGCGATTTTGCTGCTGGCAGCCCTGGCGTTTACGCGCTGCAGCGAACCCGAAGCAAAGGCGCCTGCCCGCCCGAACATCGTCTTTATCATGGCCGACGACCACGCCTACCAGGCCATATCGGCCTACGGCAGCCGCCTGATCGAGACCCCAAATATCGACCGCATTGCGCGGATGGGCATGCTGTTCACCAATGCCAGCGTGACCAATTCGATCTGTGCCCCTTCCCGGGCCACCATCCTGACCGGGAAGCACTCCCATATCAACGGGAAGATCGACAACCATTTCCCGTTCGATACCACCAATGTGACCTTTCCGCAGCTTTTGCAGAAGGCCGGCTACCAGACCGCCATGTTCGGCAAGTTGCACTTCGGGAACAACCCGAAGGGATTTGACCAGTTCAAGATCCTCCCCGGGCAGGGCGCCTACTACAACCCGGAATTCATCACCAAAAATGAGGGGAACATCACCGTGCCGGGCTACGTGACCGATATCGTGACCGACATGACCCTCGACTGGCTCGAAAAGGAGCGCAAGCCCGACCAGCCCTTTTTGCTTATGTACCTGCACAAGGCGCCGCACCGCTCGTGGCTGATGGCCGGCCGCCACATGGAGGAATACACCCAGCGTACCTTCCCCGAGCCGGCCACCCTCTTCGACGGGTACGAAAGCCGCCCGGCTGCGGCCGGGGCTGAGATGAGCGTGCGCCGGCATATGAGCTGGTCGGGCGATAACAAGATCGCTCCCCAGACCATGCGGGAAATGGGCCTCGGGCAGATCGGGATCGATACACTGCGCTATACCTTCAGCGTGGGCCGGATGGATTCGACCCAGCGGGCCACTTTTGACAAATACTACGGCCCCATCAACGAGGCCTTCAGGGCGGCTTATCCAAATATGACCGAAGAGGAGATCATGAAATGGAAGTACCAGCGGTACCTGCAGGATTATCTGGGCACCATCAAGGCGGTAGACGAAAACGTGGGGCGGGTGCTCGACTACCTCGAGGCCAACAACCTGATGGAAAACACCATCGTCGTCTACACCTCCGACCAGGGCTTCTACCTGGGCGAACACGGCTGGTTCGACAAGCGCTTCGTCTACGACGAGTCATTCAAAACCCCCCTGCTGGTTTCGTGGCCAGGCCATGTGGCACCCGGGAGCACCTCAGACGAGATGGTGCAGAACCTCGATTTCGCCCAGACCTTCCTCGATGCGGCCGGGGTGCCCCAGCCCGGCGACATGCAGGGCGAGAGCCTGCTGCCGGTGCTGACCGGGCAGATGGAAGGCTGGAACCGCGAAGCCGTCTATTACCACTATTACGAATACCCGGCCGAGCACATGGTGAACCGGCACTATGCGATCGTCACCAAAGACTACAAGCTCATCCACTACTATTTTGACCTCGACTACTGGGAGCTGATCGATCGCCGGAACGACCCGCAGGAACTGCGAAACGTGTACGACGACCCGGCCTATGCAGAGGTGCGCGGGCGCCTGCACCGCGAACTGGATCAAATCCGTGAGAAATACGGCGACAGCGACTCCCTGAGCCGGCACTACATTGACATCTTTTTGGATGACGTGGAGCGGGACGGCATTTACGGGGTGAACCAGGCCAAGCTTCAGGAGATCCTAAAAAAGCGCCGTCAGTGAATTCGGTAATTACGGGTGATTCCCCGGCAAAACCCAACCGGGGCTTGCCACTGGGGATAGCCGCCCGGCCCTATTCGGCCAGGGAATTTTCGCGCCGGTTGCTTCGCCTCGGGTCGCGCTGTGCCCAGAAGTAGCTCTTCACGTCCTTTACCCAGGTATCGTACATGAAAATAAGGGTGATCTCCTCGGCGGTTTCGAGCACCCCGATGACGATCACAATCCAGAAGAGCCAGGTCACCGGCCCGAAGAAAAGGGTCCACAGCACAAAGATACCCTGCAGCAGGGCTGAGGTCTTGGCCATGTAGGTGTGGAAGGCAGTGGCCTTGCCGTATTTGAAATAGGCGATGACCATCTGCAAAAGGTAGAGGGAGAGCCCCAGGCCGATGGGCCATATGTGTTCGCGGACGAAGGCGGTCTCATACACCCAGATGCCTGCCAGGCCTGCCGCCAGGGTGAGCTGGTCGCCGATGGAGTCGAGCTGGGCGCCCCGCGCGCTGGAGAGTTTCAGGCGACGGGCCAGTTGCCCGTCGATCATATCGGTGCTGTAGCTGATCAAGAGCAGCCAGGTGAACAGTTCGCGGTTTCCCCAGATCATGGCAGCCGCCAGCAGGGGGATGGCCGCAATTCTGTAGAAGGAAAACCAGTCGGCAATATTGAAACCTTTGAATGGATTCATCTCGGTACTCAGGTATACCTAAAGATAACCATGGGGCGATATTCCGGAATATGACCTAGGTCAGCCCGATCTGCAGCCCGATTTAAGCCGTGAGGGGCAGGTGAGCCCGGGAAGGGCCGGGTGTCAGTCTCCGGGGGAGCTTTCGGGCCGGGACTCCGGTTGGGCTTCTTCCTCCTTTTCCCGGAGGGTATACTGCATTTTGAATTCGGGGGCAGCGTCAATGTTATCCTTGTCGCTCACTTTGGCTTTGCGCACCTCGATACGGGTATCGGGCTGCCGGGCTTTCAGGTAGGCATCTACCTTCGCGATCATGGTGTTTATATATCCAAGTGCCAGGGAGTCGGCCCCGACAGCCACAGCGTATTGGCCAAGGGTGCCGCCTGCCCCCAGCGAATCTGCCTGGGCCCGTTCGTTCATGAAGGCTTGGAAGCCCGCGGCATCCATGTCGGGGTCCCTTTTGGTGGTTTCCCGGAACAATCCGCCGGCATGGGCCAGGGCGATCTCGGCCTGGAGGGAATCTTCCCCCACGAAGTTCATTTCGACCTTCAATCCTTCCTTCTCCCGTTCGAGCTGCAGGATCAGGTCGAGCTGGCGGGTCTGGTCTGCGGTCAGGGCGGTATCAGGGTAGTGCACGGCAATGCTCCTCAGGTCATCGGGGTCGGCATCGATGTAGCGCGCCAGGGGGAGGATGGGGTTGTCGGTGGTATTGAAGATCTTTTTCTTCAGGGTGGTGCCCACCAGGGCCCAGGCATCCACGGTAGGGTCATCGAGGTCGCCCCTCACAGGGATGTCGAGCTCGATATTCCCGTTCCGGTCCTTGAGCAGCCAGACTGCCAGCTTCAGGGGGATGGCAAAAATTCCCCCCTTGATGTTCTCCACGGCAACATTCTTGATCAGCAGGTGGTTTTCGCTTTCCAGCTTGCCCCCGGTGATCTTGGTGTCAGAGAAGTAGAACATATCGCCGGTCAGGATGGAATGCCCCGTGTAATAGCTGGAATAGATGTTGAGGTCTGAGAGCAGGAAATCTTCGATGCCGATGTCGATAGTCGCAAACATCGGGTCTGACGGGTTATAGCCTATCTCGGCCTTCAGCTTGCCGCGCTCGTTGAGCAGCATGGTGGCCAGCAGGTCAACCCATTTGCTGTCACTTCTGATGCTGTCGGTGTCCATGGCAATTTCGCTCAGGGCATAGTTAAAGGGGTTTCCGGTCAGGTTGTCGGTATAGTCCATCCGCCCCTGTTTGATTTGTACCCGGTTGAGGGCATAGAAGAGCGGATCTTCATCGGGCGCATCGCTCTCTTCAGGGGCATCCGGGTCGTAGTTAAAGATCCGGAAGAAGTTGTTGGAAACCGAATCGAGCTCGAATTTCACGTAGGGTTGTTCAAAGACCAGGTCGTCGATGATGTAGGAATCCCTTGCATAATTGATCTCTCCAAGGGTGCACAAGACCCTTTCACCCGACAAGAAAGTTACGTCCTTCTGATCCGTCATAAAGGGTTTCAGGGCCTCCACTTCCCCTGAGACCAGGGTCTCCATGGGGCTGTTTATGTTCCCCTTCAATTCGATCACGGCATTCACGGTACCCTCCAGGCTATTGATATGGGCGTATTCAAGGGCATAGTCGTAAAAGG
The DNA here is from genome assembly GCA_964461555.1 of uncultured Robiginitalea sp. GTDB lineage: Bacteria > Bacteroidota > Bacteroidia > Flavobacteriales > Flavobacteriaceae > Robiginitalea. The sequence goes on from CAYWZF010000012.1 coordinate 24,701, forward strand.
CACTCAATTGCAGGTTGTCGACCTCCACACTGCTGGTGAAATCGCCCGTGCCCGGATGCACGTTGGAAACAACCCTGACCTCGGCCGTTTCCCCGAGCCTGAAGGCAATATCGGCATCGCTTTCGTTCTCCTGGTCCCAGGCGATGGAGGGGATGAAGAGGGAAAAATCATCGATTTCTGTGGTATGGTCAACGTCGGCGTCGTAAAAGTGGAACGCGGCGTCCTTGAGTTCGATGTTTTCGAGGAGGTATTTGAAGGATTCTTCTTCTGTTTGAGCCTCCGTGCTATCGGCGTCAGTATGGAAGGCCACCAGGTCATCAAAGTTGTAGGTGGAATCCTTTTTGGCAATATTGACCTCTAGCCCCTGCAGGTATAACTGGTCAAGCGCCTTGACATTGCTGATGTATTTATAGGGTACCGTATTGACCACCAGGGTGTCAAAGGAGACAAAAACGTCCTGCCCGTTCGCCTCGAACATTTTGAAACCATAGGCCTTCAGGGTCCCGGTAAAGTAATTCAGTTTCAGCTTCTCCAGATCGATCTGGCGCCCGACCAGGGTTTTGCTGTTTTTGATGGCGTAGTTTTTTGCGAGGGTCGGCAAGAGTGCCAGAAACAGGACCAGCACCCCCAAAAGGCCGATGCCTGTGTATTTCAGTATCTTTCTCCCGGAGGCCATGGTCGGTCTGAGTTGGTTGAACCCAATGAATATAAAGCATTTTGGGGGAAGCCCCGGTCAAAATTATCGGGAGCCTTAAAATACAAAATATTCCCGCTGGTCTGAGGCCCGCGGGATTAATTAATTGGAAACATCTGGCCCGGGCAGGTCAGCCTGGGATCAGGAAGGTCCTCCCTGGCCCGGGG
>CAYWZF010000012.1:25661-49712 GCA_964461555.1 uncultured Robiginitalea sp.
ACATCTGGCCCGGGCAGGTCAGCCTGGGATCAGGAAGGTCCTCCCTGGCCCGGGGGCAGGGTTTTGATGTGCACATCCCGCTGGGGGTAGGGGATTTCAATGCCCGCCTCCTTGAATTTGTTATAGACGGCGATGGAGACATCGCTTTTGGCCTTCAACCCGATTTCATAGGGTACCCAGAAGAGCAGCCGGAAGTCGAGGGAGCTGTCCCCGAACCCTGTGAACAGGGCCATCGGTTCACGCTCTTTGATGATATAGTCGAATTCTTCCACACATTCCCTCAGGATGGCCAGCACCTGGTTCGGGTCTGCCTCGTAGGTGGCCCCCACCAGTACCTCTACCCGCTTTATGCTGTCTGAGAGGGTCCAGTTGATCAGGTCGTTGGAGATCAGGTTCATGTTGGGCACCACCACTTCTGCCCCGTCATAGGTGCTGATGCTCGACGCCCGGACCCCGATTTTGGAAACCCTGCCCAGCAGGTTGTTGACCTCAATGGTGTCTCCCGGCAAAATGGGCCGCTCAAAGATCAGGATCAGCCCCGAGACGAAGTTGGCGATCACGGTCTGCAGGCCAAACCCGATCCCAAGCCCCAGGGCGCCCGCCATCAGGTTGAATTCACTCAGGTCGACGTTCAGGTACGAAAGGGCCAGGATCACCCCGAATACCAAAACGGAATACCGCAGCACCAGGGAGATGGCGGCCGGAATCCCCTTGGGGAATTTGAAGTAATACATCAGGCCATATTGTTCGCTGATCAGGAAAGACAGCAGGCGCGAGATCACATATGACAGGACCAGGATCAGCAGGAACATGAAAATGGAGCCCAGGGTAAAGGTAAGGTTGCCCACCACATAGGGTTCATTCATGACGCTGCTCAGGAAATCGAGCACGTTGCGCAGTTCGTCAATCACGTTGAGGAACCCGAGCAGGAAGAAAAACAACACCCCGTAACGGAGGAACTGCAGGGTGCGATTCTTAAGGAAGGCCAGCTGGTTCAGGTCGGGATTCGCCGAATTGCGCATGCGCTGCTCGAGCCAGCTGACGATAACCGTCTGGAACACCAGGAAGATGGCATAGGCAATGATTGCCGAAATGCCCGATTTCGTGCCGACCTTCAGGGCGAGGTCTGAAAGGTTGGTATACCCCAGGATGTTCGAGACGATTGAAACGGCGCACAAAAAATAGGCCAGGGGCACCAAGCGGATCATAAACTTGCCGATCGGGGTAAGCAGCAGCTGGCGGGTTTTCAGGTAGGGCCTGGTAAAATAGAAAACAACCCCTGCCATGAGGAGGGCCTCCATGAGCATGTAAAGCCGGTAATCAAGGGATTCAAACCAGATGTAGGTCTTGACCGAATCGAGGGCGAAAAAGAGGATGGAGGAGTAGATGAGCCCCCTGAAGCGCCCGGGGATCTGATAATTGATCAGGAGGATGGAAAGGATGAGCAGCGTCAGGATAAGGACATCCTCTAACAGCCTGGCCCCTCCGACCAGTTGGACCATGCCCGTAAAGATCAGGATGAAGGCCGCCACCAGCACAGGCGACCGGAACAGGAGATACGATTCGGCCGTCGGGCTGCTGGCTGCTTCCTGCCCGATGGTATTGACCAGGCGCCTTTTGAGGTACAGGATAAAAAAGCTCAGGGCCAGGCCCAGCACGAGCAGGAAGTACAGCTTTTCGCGATGGGTCCGGAACAGTTCCCCCATCCTCATCCCCGTATCGGCAATCGATTCCTGCCCGACCGCGGTTTCCTGCCCCGCCGAACCTGAATCCAGGTCTAGCTGCCAGAGCGGGGGGTGCCGGTGGTAGAAGAGGTCATAGGTTTCCGAACCTCTTTTGTCATAGAGGGCCTCCACGATCTCTACCACGGTTTGCCGCAGGCGGTTGATCCGGGTCTGAAGGCGCAGGTAGCCGTAGTTATAGTCTTTGGTCTGCTTTACAATGGCATTCAGGTTTTCGGTCGCGCCTCTCACATTCGTGAGCAATTCTGCAGGGACCTCGTTTGCCACGGCCTGGTCATAGGTGAGATTCCATACTTGCGATTCCGACTGAAACACTTCGAGCAGGCGCAGGTTCCGCTCCACATAGTTCGTGATTTCCGTTTCCCATCCCGTGAGCTGCACCAGGTACTCTTCCCACCGCTTGATCAGGTAATTGATCTTTTGCTGGTTGGGGTTGGAACCCATGAATTCCCGGGCTTTTGTTTCTTCTTCACCAATCAGTTTTTTGTAGACGGGATACAGGGAGTCGATGCGTTGCAGGCGGGCGCTTGGAATGATCTTTTTGGAATTCAGGGTGATCAGGGCCCGGAGGTCTTCCATTTCTGCCACGACCCGGTCTACCGAAATCGGCTCCCGCTTTTGAACCGCGGCTGAATCTTGTGAGGCGGTTTTTGCTTCCTGAAAGGCCGATGCTGAGCAGGGAAGAACGAAGAAAAGGTAAAGGACGAGGTTTCGGAAGATACTGCGCTGCATCATCTTAAAAAGGATTTACATCGGTTTTTGGAAAATGCCCTCAGGGGCTTGCCATGTTGCCTGCCCAGGGGATCCGCTTCCTAAATGTACTACAATATTATAAAGGGCCGGATTTGCTGCGGAATTTCATGGTAAACCCCTGGTGCCGGACCCGGCCTGTTTTTCAGCTGAAACCGGTTTTTACCACCTGTTGTATGCCTTCTTCATATGGGGTGGGCGTCAGATTGAAGTGTTTCCCGATTTTCGCACTGTCAAATACATAGTCGCGGTCGTACTGGTAGATCATCTCCACGGTTTCCCGCATGATTGGCATGAACAAACCCAGCAACCGCACCATACTCTTTCCGGCCACCCGGTAGGCCGGTTGAGCGTTCAGGGCGGCGGCAATGTGCTCCACCCATTCCCGCCCGGTATAAGGGTTGGGGGCGGTGGGCAGGTGCCATACCTGTCCGAAGGCCGAAGGGGTATTTCCGAGCAGGGCAGTGGCCCGGGCGGCATCGGGCACATAGGTGAAGGAATGCTTCTTGTCGTCGCGCCCGAGCCAGTTCGCCTTTTTGCCCTGGCTCAGGGGCTTGAAAACGGTTTCGACCAGCATGCTCACGTTGTGCAACCCCGGCCCGTAGAAATCTGCCGAACGGGCGATGAGGGCTTCGACCCGGGCCTCGCGATGCGCCTCGAGCAGGGTTTTGGCAATGGCAGCGCGAACTTTCCCTTTCCGGCTGCCGGGCGCGACCGGGGTGGCTTCGGTCATCGGGTTCAGGTGGGCCGGGTCGTACATATACATGTTGTCGAAAAACACCAGGCGGGCCTTTGCCCGGGCGCAGGCTTCGATCACATTTTCCATGATTTTGGGCCAGGTGGCAGCCCATACCTTGTGGTCGTACGCCAGGCCGGCGGTAAGGTAGGCCACCTCAGAGCCTTCCACCGCCCGGCAAACCTGCTCAAAATCAGTCAGGTCGGCAGCAAAGCACTCGTTGTCTTGGTCTACCTTTTCGGGGTGGCGGCTGACCAGCCTGATGCGGGAGGCAAAGGGGCGCAATTCGCGGGCCAGGGGTTTGCCGATGGCCCCGCCCGCGCCCAGGATGGTTTGCATGATCGTCTTTTTGCAGGCCCCGGAAGCATGGGCAGGCGCCCTTTGCGCCCGGGCCGTTAACGGGATAAAAACTATGAAAAAAACCCCGCCCCGGCAAGGGGGAAACCCGGCCGATGCCTATTTGCCGTTGAACCAGATCATGATCCAGACCACGATGGCCACGATGAGCAGGGAAACCGCGATATCCTTCCAGTCGTAGCTGTTCTTGTTCCGCGCCTTTTCCTCGGGCGAGATGGTGGAAAAGGTCAGGTTGGCCACCTTTTCGGGGGAAGGGGCCGGGGTGAGCCAGCTCACCGCCACGATCAGCAGCACGCAGAACAGGAAGAACCAGGCTGCGAAGGTGAGGAAGTTGGTTGCCCCCAGGGTGTGCCAGATGCCACCCGGGGTGAGGGAATCCTTGGCCAGCTCCAGACCGATGCGCAGGGCCCCCACCACAAAGCCGGCGATCAGGGTTACATACGCGCCCTGGGCGTTGATGCGCTTGTGGAAGATGCCCAGCAGGAACACCGCCGCGATGGGCGGGGCGATATACGATTGCACGCTCTGGAGGTATTCATACAAGACTCCCGAGATATTGGCCATGATCGGGATCCAGACAATGCCGATCAGCACCACAATGGCCGTGGCGATCTGCCCGGTGCGGACCAGTTTTTTTTCGGGGGTGCCGGGCTTCAGTTTTTTGTAGATGTCTACCGTAAAGAGGGTGGAACAGGAGTTGAAGACCGAGGCCAGGGAGCTCATCAGGGCTGCCAGCAGGCCCGCCGCCACCAACCCGCGCAGGCCCGAGGGCAAAAGGTTGCTCATCAGCACCGGGAAGGCCTGGTCGGGGGTCTCCCAGTCGAGTTCGCCCCGCATTTTCAGGGTCAGGGCAATCACCCCCGGGATGAGGAACAAAAAAACCGGCATCAGCTTGAGCAGGGCCCCGAAAATGGTGCCCCGCCGGCCTTCCTTGATAGATTTGGCCGTGAGGGCGCGCTGCACGATGTACTGGTCGGTACACCAGTACCATACCCCTACAATGGTGCTGGTAATGACCAGGGGCAGCCAGGGGAAATCAGGGTCAGAGATCGACCGCCACATGTTCAGGTATTCGGGGGTCACCGTTTCGCGCATGCTGTTCCACCCGCCCACATGGTCGAGGCCGATGATGGTAAGCGTTGCGGCCCCCACCACCAGGACGATGGCCTGCAGGGCCTCGGTGTAGACCACCGCCCGCATGCCGCCCAACACGGTGTAGAGGCCGGTCAGCACCACCGTGGCGATGGCCCCGGTCCAGAAATCGATGCCCAGCAGGGCCGAGACCACGATGCCCCCGGCATAGATGGTTACTGAGATCTTGGTAAGCACGTAGGCCACGATCGAAAAGACAGACAAAATCCAGCGCGAGCGGGCGTCGAAGCGCTTTTCAAGGAACTCGGGCATCGTGAATACCCCCGAACGGGCGTAGAAGGGGAGGAACATCCACCCCAGGAGCAGCACGATCCAGGCGTGGATTTCGTAGATGAGCAGGGGCAGTTTATTGCTGGCCCCCGTGCCGGCCAGGCCCACGACGTGCTCAGAGCCGATGTTGGAGGCGAAAATGGAGGCCCCGACCACAAACCAGCCCACATTCCGGCCGGCCAGGAAATAGTCTTCGGTATTCTCCTTTTTGCGTCGTATGACCCATACGGCGATCCCCAGCAGGATCAGGAAATAGAGGGATATGGTGATCCAGTCAAGGGTGTCGAGTGTCTTCATGCGGGGGGGTTATCGGGTTGAAAACGAAAAGACGGTGCGGGTTTGGTAGACCTGCCCGGGGTCGAGGCGCGTGGTCGGGAATTCGGGCCGGTTCGGGGAATCGGGGAAGTGCTGGGTCTCGAGGCAGAACCCGCTGCGTTTCCCGTATTTGCCACCCCCCTGGGCTGGAAGGGTGCCGTCCAGAAAGTTGCCGATATAAAACTGCACCCCGGGTTCTTCGGTAGATACCCTGAGCAGGCGGCCGCTTTCGGGGTGGTAGGCGATGGCAGCCGGCATCAGCCCCGGGCCTTCCCGCCTGAGCACCCAGCAGTGGTCGTACCCCCCGCCCACCCTGAGCTGGGGGTCGTCGTTGTTCAGGTCACGGCCGATGGCTTTGGGCCGGGTAAAATCAAAAGCCGTGCCGGCAACCGGGCGGATCTCCCCGGTGGGGATCAGCCCCGTGTCTACCGGCAGGTAGGCGTCGGCATCCATTTGCAGTTCGTGGTCGAGGATGTCTTGCGAAAAGTCTCCCGACAGGTTGAAATAGGTGTGCTGGGTCAGGTTCACCACCGTGGGTTTGTCGGTCACGGCCTGGTAGGAGACCTCCAGGGCATTGTCGTCGGTCAGGGTATAGGCCACCCGTACGTCGAGCTTGCCGGGGTATCCTTCTTCCCCGTCGGGGCTGTGGTAATCGAGCAATAGCCGGGTACGGTCCGTGTCGTGGCCGGGGGATGCCTCCCAGAGCACCTTGTCAAAGCCCCTGACGCCCCCGTGCAGGTGGTTGGCACCGTTGTTCCGGGCCAGGGTGTAGGTTTGCCCGTCAAGCTCGAATTGCCCGCCGGCGATCCGGTTGCCGTACCGCCCGACCAGGGCCCCGAAAAAGGGGTTTTCCTTTACGTAAGGTTCGAGCGAATCGAAGCCCAGCACCACGTCCTGGTATACCCCGTTCCGGTCGGGCGCGGTCCATCGGGTGATGATCCCGCCCAGGGTAATGACATCCACTTCCATGCCCGCCATATTGCGCAGGGTGTATCTGGCGACCTCGCGGCCGTCGGGAAGGCGGCCGTAAGCGCTTTTTTCGATGCGTTTCAGGGGGGAGGTTTGTTCCATGGTGTCGGTTGCGGTTTTGGCGTCTTTGGTTTCCCCTTTGCATTGCCACCCCAGATGGGCCAGCAAGACGGAAAGTACTAAAACGGCTTTTGATTTGAAAGGGTTCATAGGTGGCTGTTCTTTCGGATGTATTGCCAGAGCCCGCAGGGGGGAGGGTTACATCCCGTGTTGAAAAAGGTGGTAATAGGTTTCATTGGCACGCATGAGGTCCCTGAAATCGCGGATCCGGGTTCCGGAGTCGATCACCAGGAGTTCCATGCCGAAAAGTTCGGCAAAATCTTCCAGATATTCGGTGGTCAGGGCCTGGGTGTAAACCGTGTGGTGGGCCCCGCCCCCCAGGAGCCAGGCTGCCGCGCCTGTTTCAAGGTTGGGCATGGGCTTCCAGAAGGCCCGCGCCACGGGCAGTTTGGGCAGGTCTTCGGGCGGTTCCACCGCCACCACCTCATTGACCAGCAGCCTGAACCGGTTCCCCATGTCAATAAGGGAGGCGTTCAGGGCAGGGCCGGGCGAGGCGTTGAAGACCAGGCGCACCGGGTCTTCGCGCCCCCCGATCGAGAGGGGGTGCACCTGGCAGGAGGGCTTTCCTTCAGCGATCGAGGGGCATATCTCGAGCATATGGGCACCCAGCACAGCGCCCCCGCTCCCCGTAAAATGGTAGGTATAGTCTTCCATAAAGGAGGTGCCCCCTTCCAGCCCCGCAGCCATTACCTTCATGGCCCGCAGCAGGGCTGCGGTCTTCCAGTCGCCTTCGGCCCCGAACCCGTAACCCTCGGCCATAAGCCGCTGTACCGCAATGCCCGGGAGCTGCCTGAGCCTGCCCAGGTTCTCGAAGGTGTCTGTAAAGGCCATGAACCCGCCTTCTTCCAGAAAGGCGCGCAACCCGAGCTCGATGCGGGCCGCTTCCTGCACGGAGGCGCGCATGGCCCCCTTGGCTGCCAGGTCAGCAGACAGGGTGTAGGCGGCTTCATACTCCCTGACCAGGGCGTTTACCTGTTGCCCGGTAACGGCATTCATGTGACCGACAATGTCGGAAGAATCGTATCCGTTCACCGAAAACCCGAACCGCATCTGGGCCGCCACCTTGTCTCCCTCGGTAACGGCCACTTCCCGCATGTTGTCGCCAATGCGGGCTACCTTCAGGCGCTGCCATTCGTCCCATCCGAGGGCCACCCGGGCCCATATGCCGAGTTGCCGCTGTACCCCGGGTTCTTTCCAGTGCCCCACGACCACCTTCCGGTTTTTCCGCATCCGGGTCAGGAGGTACCCGAATTCGCGGTCTCCATGGGCCGACTGGTTCAGGTTCATGAAATCCATGTCGATTTCACCCCAGGGGATTTCCGCGTTGAACTGGGTATGCAGGTGGCAAAGCGGCTTTTGCAGGGCGCCCAGGCCCCCGATCCACATCTTGGCAGGGGAGAAGGTGTGCATCCAGGCAATCAGGCCGATGCAGGCCGGGTTGTTGTTGGCCTCCCGGCATACCCGGGCAATTTCATCAGGGGTGGTCACCACCGGTTTGAAGGCCACCGGGATGGGCAGGGCGCCTGAGGCCTGCAGCCCCCGGGCAATGGCTTCCGAATTGGCCGCCACCTGCTGCAGCGTCTGAGGGCCGTAGAGGTGCTGGCTTCCGGTCACCAGCCATATTTCTTTGGATCGTTGTACCATGTAGCTTTTGTTCCGTTAGGTGTTCTGGCCGTAATAGGCGTCGTCGCCGTGTTTGCGGTCGTAGTGTTTCCGGATCAGGGCCTCTTTGAGACGGGGCGCCTCCGGGTTGATCTGCAGGGTCAGGTAGGCCATGCGGGCCACCGTTTCCAGCACCATGCTGTTGTACACGGCCCGGGCGGCCGTGGCCCCCCAGGTAAAAGGGCCGTGGTTGCCGACCAGCACCATTTCCACGTTGAGGGGGGAGAGGTTCCGCTCCCGGAAGCAGTCCAGGATCTGCACCCCTGTATTGTGTTCGTAGTTACCCTTGATCAGGGCATCGGCCATGGGCGGGGCACAGGGTATATCGAAAGTGAGGTGGTCGGCGTGGGTGGTGCCCAGAATGGGGATGTCGCGCCCGGCCTGGGCCCAGGCCACCGAATACAGGGCGTGGGAATGGGCGATCCCCCCGAGGTTTTCCCACTCCTTGTACAGCAGGGCATGCGTCCGGGTGTCGGAAGAGGGCCTCAGCTTTCCTTCCACGATGGTATTATCGAAATCGAGCACCACCATGTCGTGCGGCTGCATTTCCTCATAGGGCACCCCGCTGGGCTTGATGGCGAACACCCCGCGCTTGCGGTCTGCCGCGCTCACGTTGCCAAAGGTGTAGATGACCAGCCCCAGCCGGTTCAGCTCCATATTGGCGTAGTAGCATTCTTCTTTCAGGGCGGTGTACGAAGCTCCCATAGTTCAGGTTTTTCTCAGGGTAGCCGCAAAGGCCCCCAGTTTCTCATAGACTTCCAGTTCTTGCCGCAGGTGGGCCACCGCTTCGGGTTGGGGGAGGTATTCCGCCTCCACGGGGCTGCCCATATGGCGGGAGGCGGTGAGCACGTCGGGGTGGCAGCCGGCCGCCACAGCCGCATAGATGGCCGCCCCCAGGGCCGGGGCCTGGTCTGAGGCGGCCACCTGTATGGGACGGTCGAGCACGTTGGCCAGGGTTTGCATGATAAAGGGCGACTTGCGGGCCACGCCCCCGATGCCGACCACCGAGCGGATCGCCACCCCTTCGGCTTCAAAACGGTCTACGATCTTTTTGGACCCAAAGCAGATGGCGTGCACCAGTGCCTTGAAGAGGTGGGGGGCGCGTGTGCCCAGGTGCAGGTTGACCAGGGCGCTCTGCAATTCCTGGTCGGCATCGGGCGTACGACGCCCGTTGATCCAGTCGAGGGCCACGGGCAGGCTTTCTGTCAGGGGGATCTGCTGGGCGGCAGCCGTGAGCCGCGGGATGAGCGATTGCGCAACTTCCTGCCGCAGGGCTTCCTTTTGCGCCTCCCCAAGTACGGCCGAGGGGTAAATCAGTTCTTCGAGGGGCCAGCTGAGCACTTCCGCAAACCAGGCCAGCAAATCGCCGAAGGCAGACTGCCCGGCCTCCAGGCCGGTCATGCCCGGGATGACCGACCCGTCTACCTGCCCGCAGATTCCCCGTACGGCAAAGGTATCGAGGGCAGGGTCGGGGGATACCAGTATATCGCAGGTAGAGGTGCCCATCACCCGCACCAGGGTATTGTTTTCGATTCGGGCCCCTACCGCCCCGGCATGGGCGTCAAAGGTGCCCACGGCCACTACGGTGTCGGGGTTCAGGCCCAGTTTCCGGGCCCAGTCGGGGCTCAGGGTGCCCGCCGGCTGGTCAGAGGTAAAGGTAGCCTCATAAAGCCGGTCGCGCAATGCGCCCAGGTAGGGGTCGAGTCGGTCGAGGAATTCAGCCGGGGGCAGGCCGCCCCAGGAGGCATGCCAGAGGGCTTTGTGGCCGGCGGCACACCGGCTTCGCCTGAAGGCCTGCAAGTCGGGCCCGCCCGTCAACAGCCAGGTCATCAGGTCGCAATGCTCCATCCACGACCAGGCCGCCTCTTTGACAGGGGCATCTTCGCGGATGATGTGCAGGATCTTTGCCCAGAACCACTCGGAGGAATAGATGCCCCCCACATAGCGCGTATAGTCGGGGCCGCCCCAACTGCGCGACAGGTGGTTGATTTCCCCGGCCTCGCGCACGGCGGTGTGGTCTTTCCACAGCACCATCATGGCATTGGGGTTTTCTTCGAACCCCGGCACCAGGGCCAGGGGGGTGCCGTCCCGGGTCACGGGAACGGGTGAAGAACCGGTGGTGTCGATGCAGATCCCCTTGATGCGGCTTGCATTTGCCCCACTTTTTTGAACCACTTCCCTAATGGTCTGCTCCAGCCCTTCCAGATGGTCCAGCGGGTGCTGCCTGAACCGGCTGGCGCCCGCATCGCAATAGCGGCCGGCCTTCCAGCGTGGGTACCAGAACACCGACGAGGCGAGTTCTGCCCCGTCGGAAGTCCGGATCAGCACGGCCCGCACCGAATCGGTGCCGTAATCAAGCCCGATTACACATGCTTCCATACCACTCTGTTTTTTCAATTCCCCTCATTCCTATCGTACGTCTGCCCTCAAACCCGTCAGCCGGCCTGAAGACAGGCTCCGGTTCATATCGCCTCTGTTTATGTTTTGGCCTATGGTTTCGCTTTCCGGTTTTCGGAAATTCTCATTCAGATTCTACCACCACCACTGCGAAGGGGGGCAGCTCGGCCCGGAAAACCCCATTCCGGAAGGTAAAGCCCTTGAACTCTTGGGGTTTCACCTTTTCGGGCTGGTCAAACGTGTTGTGGTCTTGCAGGCGTCCGGAAGTCAGGATGCGGGCAGAGAGGGAGGCAAGGCCCAGCCCGCTGAGGTCGATCTCCACCGGATGCGCCCGGGTGGCATCGATGTTTACCAGGGAAAGGCGCACCGTGCCCGAGGCTTCCTGAGAGGCCGAAACCGAGAGGGCCGGAAGGCTTTCGCCCCCGTGTTCATACCTGGGGGAATCGAAGGCCACCGGGAGCAGGCGTGCATCCTGGTGCCCCTTGTACATATGCATCACATGGTAGGTGGGGGTCAGCAGCAGGCGCTCCTCATCGGTAAGGATCACCGCCTGCAGCACGTTCACGGTCTGGGCCAGGTTGGCCATTTTGACCCGGTCGGCGTGGTTGTTGAAGATGTTCAGGATCAGCCCGGCGATCATGGCATCGCGCAGGGTGTTCTGCTGGTAGAGGAAGCCCGGGTTGGTGCCCGGCATTACGTCGTACCAGCCACCCCATTCGTCTACCACCAGGTCTACCTTTTTTTCAGGGTCGTACCGGTCCATGATGGCCAGGTGCTTTTCGATCAGCTCATCCATGAGCCACGACTGTTTCATGGTCTTGAAGTAATCGGCCTCGCTGAAATCGGTCGAGGAGCTCTTGGCGTTCCAGTCGATCACCGAGTAGTGGTGCAGGGCCACCCCCTGCAGCATGCGGTGGGGGATGTTCTTCATCAGCACCTCTGTCCAGGTGTAGTCGGCGTCGCTGGCGCCCGAGGCGATCTTGTACAACCCGCCATCTACCCCGGCATTCGACATGAAGGTGACGTATTGCCGGTAGATGTCTGCATAGTACTCCGGGCGCATGTTGCCCCCGCACCCCCAGGCTTCGTTCCCGATGCCCCAGAAGCGGACGCCCCAGGGCTTGTCGCGGCCGTTGGCCCTGCGGAGGTCTGACATGGGGCTTTTTCCTTCAAAGTTGGTGTACTGTACCCAGTCTGCCAGTTCCTGCACCTCCCCGCTCCCCACATTGCCCGAGATATACGGCTCGGCCCCCAGCACTTCGCACAGGTTCAGGAAGTCGTGGGTGCCGAAGCTGTTGTCTTCGGTTACCCCGCCCCACCACTGGTTGACCAGGGTGGGCCGCTCGCCTTTGGGGCCGATGCCGTCCTTCCAGTGGTAGGTGTCGGCGAAACACCCCCCCGGCCAGCGCAGGTTGGGGATGTTCAGGTCTTTCAGGGCGGCGATGATATCGTTGCGCACCCCTTCCGTATTGGGGATGCGGCTGCCCTCCCCTACATAAAAGCCGTCATAGATGCAGCGGCCGAGGTGTTCGGCAAAATGGCCGTAGATATGCCGGCTGATCAGGGGGGCATCAGGGCTGGGAGAAAGGCGGATTGCGGTGGCGTTCTCTTGTCCCTGTGCCGGGCACAGCCACAACAGGCAGGAAAAAAGCCCGGCCAGCGACCTGAGGAAGATGGGTTTCATGGTTGGCTGGAATAGAAAAGGCCGCGGTAAGACCGCGGCCTTACTAAAGTTAACTAAACAAAAAAAACTAACTCAAATAAGTGTAGCATCCAGTCTCTTACGGAGATTGCGGTTCCTAAAAGTGTGGATCATACATTTGTAAAGTACAAAAAGATTTTTAATGCGCCAGAAAAACTTATCAACAGCGTCAGATTTCGCAATCCTGCGCTATTTGGCGGATTTAACGTACCTTGCAGGGGCTCTTCGGTGCGACCAAAACGAAAGGCGCATACCCAACCTATGGCGCTAAACTATTACAGGAAAGAAGACAAGGTGCTGCTGGCTGTAGACTGCATCATTTTCGGGTTCGACAAGGAAAACCTGAAGATCTTGCTGATCAAGCGGAATTTCGAGCCCGAGAAAGGGCAGTGGTCGCTGATCGGCGGGTTCCTGAAGAAAGAAGAGGACCTCGATGAGGCGGCCGTCAGGGTGCTGCATACCCTTACCGGGCTGCACGACATCTACATGGAGCAGCTCTACGCCTACAGCAAGGTAGACCGCGACCCTGCCGAGCGGACCATTTCGGTGGCCTACTTCGCCCTGATCAATATCGGATCGCACCAGTTTGAAGGGGTACAGCTCGAGTCTGCCCGCTGGTTTGACCTGCGGGAGGCCCCTCCCCTCATTTTCGACCACGACGAAATGGTGCAGAAGGCGGTGTCGCGCCTGCGCAGAAGGGCCCTGTCCAAGCCGATCGGCTTTGAGCTGTTGCCCGAGAAATTCACCATGCGCCAGCTTCAGAGCCTGTACGAATCCATCCTCAATAAAAAGCTCGACAAGCGCAACTTCGTCAATAAGGTCCATTCGCTCGACGTGCTGGTAAAACTGGACGAAAAGGACATGACCGTGGCGCGCAAGGGCGCCTTCCTCTACCAGTTCGACAAAGACAAGTACGACCGAAAGGTAGAAGAAGGATTTTCCTTCAAGCTCTGATTTTTTCCGAATTGGGTTATATTTAGGGAATCCGTAAAGCGTCCCCGCCTAACGGACTGCAACCTGCCTTTCGATGAAACAGAAATTCCTTTTTGGCTGCTGGGCCCTTCTCTCGGCAGCCCTCCTGCATGCCCAGGACATTCCGCTCCCCGAGCATCCCAGGCCCGATTTCGAGCGACCCCAATGGGCGAACCTGAATGGCAGCTGGGGCTTTGCCTTTGATCCTGAGAACTCAGGCCTGCAAGAGGGGTGGGCCGGGCGCCCCGAAGTCTTCGACAAGACCATAGCCGTGCCCTTTCCCTGGGGCTCAGAGCTCTCCGGGCTGGGCGACGAGGCAGATATCGGCTGGTACCGGCGTGAAATCACCCTCGACCCGGCCTGGGAAGGCCGCCGGGTTTTCCTGGTAATCGGCGCTTCTGACTGGGAAACCAGCGTCTGGCTCGACGGGCATTTGCTGGGCACCCACCAGGGCGGGTACCTGCCCATCGAGGTGGAACTGACATCCTTAGCAAAGTACGGCCAGGCCCAACAGCTGGTCGTCCGGGCCGACGACGTGAGGCGCGACTTCACCCTGTACGGAAAGCAGGGGTACGGGAACGCCCGGGGCATCTGGCAGACTGTCTACCTCGAAGCCCGGGGCCAGACCTACCTGGAAGGCATACATTTTACGCCCGATATCGACCAAAGCGAGGTCGTGGCCACAGCCTTCCTGCCAGAACCCTCAGCGGCTGACCAGACCGTGCACCTGAAGGTCAGGGGGCAGGGCGCCCTGCCCCTTGAAGCGGAGCTTCCTATTTCGGCCGGCAAAACCCGGGCCTCGGTACGGATCCCCATCCCCGGGGCTCGCCTCTGGAGCCTCGACGACCCCTTCCTCTATGAAACGGAAGCCACCCTGGCAGGCGATACGGTGCGGTCGTATTTCGGAATGCGAAAAATCTCGGTGACAGACCTGCCCGGCACCGATCATCCGTACATTGCCCTGAACAACGAGCCGGTCTACCTGCAGCTGGCCCTCGACCAGTCATACCACCCAAAGGGGTATTACACCTTCCCTTCCGATGCCTTCATGCGGGAGGAAATCGAGCGTTCCAAGGCCATCGGGCTCAATGGCATCCGCACCCACATCAAAATTGACATCCCCCGCAAGCTGTACTGGGCCGACAGGCTCGGGCTGCTGGTGATGGCCGACCTGCCCAACAGCTGGGGCGAACCCGGGGAGCGGATGCAGCAGGAGTCCGAAGCCACCCTGCGCGGCATGGTCGCCCGCGATTTCAACCACCCTTCGGTGTTTTCCTGGATCCTCTTCAACGAGACCTGGGGCCTTACCCGCAACGGCACCTATGGCAGGGATACCCAGCAGTGGGTGGCCTCGATGTACTACCTGGCCAAATCGCTCGACAGCACGCGCCTGGTCGAAGACAATTCCATCTGCTGCGGTTTCGGCCACACGGTCACCGACATCAATTCCTGGCACTCCTACCTCCCCGGCTACCGCTGGGACGAATACCTGCGCGAGATCAGCGAGCAGACCTTTCCGGGCAGTACGCACCACTTCGAGGCGGGATACGTACAGGGCCGCCAACCCAACATCAATTCGGAATGCGGCAATGTCTGGGGGTACGAGGGCAGCACCGGCGATGTGGACTGGAGCTGGGACTACCACCGCATGCTGAACAGCTTCCGCATGTACCCCAAGATCGCGGGCTGGCTCTACACCGAGCACCACGACGTGATCAACGAATGGAATGGCTACTGGCGGTTCGACCGGAGCGAAAAGGAGACAGGCCTTTCCGACCTGGTGCCGGGCATGTCCCTGAAAGACCTGCATGCTGATATATATCTTTCTACCGGCATGGAGATCAGCCGGGAAGTGCGGGGCGGGGAACGGGTAACCATCCCGCTCCACCTCTCCGCCATGACCGGAAGGGAGCTGGGCCCCGGGCTCACCCTGGCCTATACCCTGACCCTGACCGATGAACTGGGTGTGGAACAGCCGGGCGCCTCGGGCGAGATGGCCGTGCCCTACCGGCCCTGGATGCAGCAGGCATTGCCCCCCCTGGAGCTGAAGGTCCCAGACCGGGAAGGGGTGGGCCTGTTGTCATTCGAAGTGCGGGCGGGCGATGGCCCGGTCCTCAGCCGGAATTTCATGTTCCTGGTCGTGCATTCTGACACCCCTGTTCCGGGGGTGGGCCGTGTGACCCGGGCGCCGGGGGAATACGCCGCGGCCGACTGGAGCGGGCGCACCTGGGACGTGCTCGACGGCAAGAAGGTGAACGGGGCCGGGAGCGGGTTTTTCGAGTACCGCTTGCAGCTGCCTTCCGGCCTGAAGGCCGACAAGGCAGGAAGCGTTTATTTCCTCGCCGAACTTTCAGCCAAGGAACTTTTTGTTAAGGACCGGGAGCATTACGAATCGGACCAGGATTTTATGAAAGGCTCTCGGGTGGCCCCCTCGAGCAACCCGAATTCGTACCCCATGACCGATGAAAAGGCATTCCCGTCAGAGGTAAAGGTGAGCGTGAACGGGGTTGAAGCCACCACCGTCACTTTGCAGGACGACCCTGCCGACCACCGGGGGGTGCTCTCCTGGCACTACCAGCTCAGGGACGGGAAACTGCGCGAAGCGGGCTCTTACGGCTATTTGGTGAAAGTGCCGGTCCCGGAACAGCTGGTGCGGGAGGCCCTCGAGGGCGACCGGACCCTCTCGGTGCGCCTGGTCGTTTCGGGCGGGGGAGGCCTGGCCGTCTACGGCAGGCAGTTCGGGCGGTACGCCCTCGACCCGGGCCTGGTTTTCGAGAAATAAACGGACTAAAAAACAAAACTTAACTATGATAAAGCAAGTTTTCAACTGCATGCGGTCGATCGTCCTGCTCGCTTTGGCCCTGGCCGGATGCGGGCAGCAGCCCGAAACCCCGGAGGCGCAGGCCGTGGTGGTTTCCCTTCCCGATACCACCCAGCGCAACGCCTTCTACCCCGGCAACCGTGCGCCCCTGCGGCCAAGCGCCCTGGTGAAGCTGCCGGTGGGGGCCATTAAGCCGGCAGGGTGGTTGTACGCCTACCTCGACCGCCAGCGCAACGGGCTTACCGGGCACCTGGGCGAGATCAGCGCCTGGCTGCAGAAAGAGGACAACGCCTGGCTTTCCCCCGACGGGGAGGGGAAATGGGGGTGGGAAGAGGTGCCCTACTGGCTGAAGGGCTACGCCAATATCGGATATATCCTTGACGACCCCGCGATGATTGCCGAAGCGAAGGTCTGGATCGAGGGGGCCCTGAACAGCCAGCGTGAGAACGGGTATTTTGGCCCCGGCTTTGCCTGGGCGAGCTACCTGTCAGAAGACCAGCGCACCGAGGAGCGGCTGCAGGAAGAATTGAAGGTGCAGGATTTCTGGGCCAACATGATCATGCTCTACTGCCTGCAATCGTATTACGAATACACCTCTGACCCCCGCGTCATCGAGCTGATGACGAACTATTTCAAATATGAGATGAGCGTGCCCGACGAGCAGTTTTTGGCCGCCTCGAAGTACTGGCAGCGCATCCGGGCCGGAGATAACCTGCACAGCGTGCTGTGGCTCTACAACCGCACCGGCGAGCCCTGGCTGCTCGAGCTGGCCGAAAAAATCCACCGCAATGCGGCGCCCTGGGGAGGGCGCGGCTTTTCCCTGGACGAGATCGGGAACGAGAAGGAAATCCGGCCCGGCATGGAATGGCCCGACTGGTACGGTGACCTGATCGACTGGCACAATGTGAATGTGGCCCAGGGCTTCCGCGAGCCGGCCCAGTACTACCAGCTCAGCGGCAACCCTGCTGACCTGCAGGCCACCTACGACAACTTCCGGATCGTGCGCCGGTATTTCGGGCAGGTGCCCGGGGGCATGTTCGGCTCTGACGAGAATGCCCGCCCCGGCTACGATGACCCCCGCCAGGGCATCGAGACCTGCGGCATCGTGGAACAGATGAATTCGGACGAGCACCTGCTGCGCATCACCGGCGACATCTTCTGGGCCGACCACGCCGAGGAAGTGGCCTTCAATACCTATCCGGCTTCCGTCTCGCCTGACTTCAAGAGCCTCCGCTACATCACCAGCCCCAACCTGGTGCGCAGCGACGGGGAAAACCACCGCCCCGCCATCGGCAACGGGGGGCCGTTCTTCATGTTCAACCCCTTCAGCTCGCGCTGCTGCCAGCACAACCACACCCAGGGCTGGCCTTATTACGCCGAGAACCTCTGGATGGCCACGCCCGACAACGGCCTGGCAGCCGTGCTCTACGCCGCTTCGGAGGTGACCGCCCGGGTAGGTTCGGGTCAGGCCGTTAAGGTGCAAACCGATTCAAATTACCCGTTCGAAGAAGAGCTCCGCTTCAGCGTGCATCCCGAAGCCCCGGAAGCCTTTCCGCTCTACTTCCGGATCCCGGCCTGGGCCCGGGGAGCCGAGGTGGCCGTAAACGGGGAAAAGCTCGAAACCACTCCTGAGCCCGGCCGTTACCTGAGGCTTTCCAGGACCTGGCAGGAGGGCGACCAGGTAACCCTGCGCCTGCCCATGCAGCTTTCGGTGCGCCGGTGGGAAGCCAACCACAACAGTGCCAGTGTCGATTTCGGCCCCCTCACTTTTTCCCTCAAGATCGGGGAACAGTATGTGCAGATGCCCAGCGACCATACGGCCATCCACGATTCCAAGTGGCAGGAAGGGGTAGACCGGGAGGCCTGGCCCTCCTTTGCCATCGAACCGACCACCCCCTGGAATTATGGCCTGGTATTGGGGCCTGAGGCCGCTGCCTCCTTCGAAGTGGTCCGCAAACCCTGGCCGGCAGACGACTTTCCCTTTACCCCCGATTCGGCGCCCATCCTGCTCAAAGCCCGGGCCAGGCGCATCCCTGGCTGGACCTACGGGCCCGAGGGGCTGGTGGGCGAGCTGCAAGACAGCCCGGTGCTGTCTGCCGAGCCGATTGAAGACATCGAGCTGATCCCCATGGGGGCGGCCCGGATACGGATCAGTGCCTTTCCCGTGATCGGGGAAGGGGAGGGGGCGCACCCCTGGTGATTCGCGGACTGCCTGACTTTTGCAGGTTGCCGGTGTAACTTGGAGTTTAGGGGAGGCGGGGTATTTTACCCCCAATTCTTACTTTAAAGGGATATTCTACCTGCATCTTGCCAAAAACTGGCAGGATTGGCGTAAATTAAGGGGATGATAACCCGGCCTGCATCGATCCCGGGTCTTTAGGGCACTATTCATGGCCCGAAAGCGTCGATTAACCTAAAATCCCTGATATGAATCCTTTGTTTTTATTCGGCATTTTGCTTTTGGCCTTCCTGGTCTCCGGCATCCGGATCGTCTATGAGTACAAGCGCGCCCTCAAGTTCCGCTTCGGGAAGTATGTGAAGACCCTGAAGCCCGGGTTGCAATGGATCATCCCGATGGTGGAGACGATCCAGAAAGTCGATATCCGGGTGATCACCATCAACATCGTATCCCAGGAAGTGATGACCGAAGACAACGTGCCCTGCAGCATCGACGGGGTGGTCTTTTTCAAGATCAATGACCCTGAAAAGGCGGTTTTGGAGGTGGAGGAATACCATTTTGCCATTACCCAGCTTTCCCAGGCTGCCCTGCGCGACGTGTGCGGCAAGGTCGAGCTCGACACCATCCTTTCCAAACGGGAAGAAATGGGGAAAAATATCAAGACGATCGTGGAGCAGGAGACCGCTGCCTGGGGTATCGACATCATCGATGTGAAGATCAAGGATATCCAGCTCCCCGAAAACATGCGGCGCATGATGGCCAATCAGGCCGAGGCTGAAAGGTCTCGAAGGGCGCGGGTGATTTTGGCGCAGGCCGAGGAGCAGGCCGCAGGCACCTTGCTGAAGGCCGGCAAAATGATCGACCAGTCGCCTTCGGCCATCAAATTGCGGCTGTATCAGACCCTCTCCAATATCGCGGCAGAAAAGAACTCGACCATCCTCTTCCCTTTCCCGGAGGAGGCTCTGCCCCGAAAGGCCAAAAAAGAAAAGGGGAAATAGGGGCCGGCAGCCCGGTTTTTAGGGCGCCTGGCCTGGCTGATCGGAGTTTGCAGCCCCCAGGCCTACCTTGAAGCATAGGGGAGGCGGGGTATTTTACCCCATAGTACCCTTAAGGGAACCCTATCCTTGCATTTTATCCCGCCGGTTTGGGGCGGCTCAATCCGGATCGGCCAATTCCCTATTTCAGGTGCTGGTTGAAAAAATCCACGGTCCGCTGCCAGGCAAGCTTGGCGGCGGCTTCGTCGTACCGGGGGGTGGTGTCATTGTGGAACCCGTGGTTCTTTTCCGGGTAAAAGAAGGCCTGGTATTCCTTGTTGTTTGCCTTCAGGGCAGCCTCGTATTCGGGCCATCCTGCGTTTACCCGTTCATCGAGGCCGGCATAATGCAGCAAGAGCGGGGCCTGTATCTGCGGGACCATTTCCACAGGGGGCTGCCCCCCGTAAAATGGGACGGCGGCTGCCAGGCCCGGGATACGGGCCGCCATCATATTGGAGATCCACCCGCCGAAGCAGAAGCCAACCACGCCCACCTTCCCGGTGCAGTCCGAATGGCTGTTCAGGGTTTCATAGGCGGCGATGAAGTCTTCGAGCATCTCGTTCCGGTCGCGCTTGCTCTGCATCGCACGTCCGTCGTCATCGTTCCCCGGGTACCCGCCCAGGGGGGTGAGTGCATCGGGCGCCAGGGCCACAAAACCGGCGAGGGCTGCCCGTCGACAGACATCTTCGATATGTGGGTTCAACCCGCGGTTTTCGTGTACCACGACTATGCCGGGCAGTTTTTCGGTGGTACCGGCGGGTTTGGCCAGCAGGCCCCGGATGGTGCCGCCCCCTTTGGGCGAATCGTAGGTTATGTAGCGGGTTTCGAGGCGTGCGTCGTCCTGGGGTATTTGGATCTTCGTCTTGTAATCGGGCATGATGAAGCTCAGCAGCGACATCACCGTGATCCCCCCAACGGCATAGGTGGAAAGCTTGTCCATGAATTCCCGCCGCCCGATCTGGTTGTGGGCATAAGCGTCATAGAGGTCGAATACTTCTTGTTTGATGTCTTCTTTGCGCAATTCTTTCATGGGAGTACGGTTTGGCCCCGTTCAGGGCGATTCGGATCCCAACAAGATAGGGATTTTTCCCGTCCCTCTGAAAGAATGGAAGAAAAGGCGGGTGGCTGTGACCCGGAATCTCAGGCTTCGGCCAGCTCCGGTTCAGGTTGCGGCATTACTGGCCGGGTATGGCCGCGCCTTGCGGCGATCCAGTCCAGGATGGGTTTTATGGAGTCCCGGTCCATATAATCGAACCCCTCTTTCATGCGGCGGGCCGCATCCGGGTCTTTCATCATCCGCCCAGCCAGCCTGAGCATGGTCCGTACCCACCAGGGCAGGGCGGCAACCTCGAGGCGGCCCCGAAGCGGCACGTACTTGAAGTGGGCGAGCATCTCAGGGCTGAGGTGGGTGTTGAGCCAGCTGATCAGGTCGGGGTGGCCGGGCTCCGTGCCCGAAACCGTGAACAGCAGGGCGGGCTTGTGGCCGATGGCCTCCCAATGGCGGAAAAGCCACTTTTTCAGGGTGGGGGCCCCCACGATGATGGAGCTGCCCAGGACCAGAAAATCGAGGTCAGCCAGGTCAGGGGGTTGCTGCAGGTCGCTGTATATGGGGATTCCGGTTTCTTCGCGCACCCACTCGGCATACTGTCGGGTGCTGCCGTATTTTCCGGAATAGATGATGGCGGCTTTCATGGGTTGGGATTTATGTCGGAAAAGTAGGACGGCCTGTGCGGATCCGAAATGATATAGGTCAGCCCCCCCTTACGGGATGCCCGGGATGTGCCGGCAGCCAAAAGGATCGGGGGCCGCAGCCCCCGTCCTTCCTGAAAAGCTTTCAGACTTCTGCAGGTTCTTCTCTGGCTTTGTTTTTGGCCAGTTTTTCGATCAGGTCGGGGACTTTCTCAAAAGCAGCTGACAACCCGTGCGATTTGCCCGTGGGAACAAACGAGATATGGTCGCCTTTGGTCACCAGAAAGCCGATGGGGTCAATGCCAACCCCGGCCCCGGCACCGCCACCGGTCCCTTTTCCCTTCTTGGGGTCGTCTCCCTGCCCCCCGCCTGAGCCGAAGCCCATGCCTACCCTGATTACGGGGACGCATTTGAATTCTCCCAGCACAAAGGGCTCACCCATCACGGTTTCGGTTTTCGCTTCGGAGCGGATGAATTCAGTGATTTTTTCCAGCATGTTCTCAAATTGTAATTCCATGATTTGAAGTTTTTAGCATTAATACTACTTATAAGATCGCGCGCAAGACGCGAATGGGGCGGTTCACGATTCGCAGGGCCAGGCGGTTGTGGTCGCAGAAATTGATCCGGAACCCACCCCGGGTTTGGTCGAGCAGGTAAAATACCGGGTAGAGGCGCGCATTCAGCGCCGGGTTTCCGGTGTCGAGGTCCCAGCTGAAATGCCGCACCTGAAAACTGCGCAGCAGCCGCAGAGCTTTTTGCGCGGTGAACTCCCGGTTTTTTCGCCTTCGGGCCTTCTGCCGGCCTTTTGTCTTTTTCCCGTTCGCTTTCCGGAAATCGGCAGGCCCCCAGTAGAAATCCCGGAACCCTGCCCTCACGTGAAGGCAGATTCCCTGTTCCGGATCGGGCTCCAGGCTGGCCCGGGCCAGGTTGCCCACCTTTAGGCAAACCAGGCTTTGGGCACTGTCTACCTGCAACTCAAGGGGCATCCAGAGCAGGTAGGCCAACAGGGCGCAAAGCAGGGCAATCGCAACCAGGTACCACACAGCATCCGGTTTTTGGCGAAGGTCGGGCCCGCGTGGCTTTCCTGCCATGACCTGGGTCAGTCCGATGCCCGAATGGGGCCCGTTGACACGCATCATTTTTAAGGATGGGGAAACCGGGCTATCTTGTTATACCTTTTTCATCCTTATGGAAAGCGCAAAATCTTCTCCCCGCAAGGCATACCGGAGGCTCCTCCCCCTGGGCGCAATGGCACTTTTCGTGGTTTTCTACCTGCTGGCCGCCTGGCACTACCCGGGAGGTTCGTGGGTCGAGCCCGGGCGCGAGGGCTTCAGCTTCCGGAACAACTACCTCTGCGACCTGCTCGATACCCGGGCGGTGGGCGGCGCCCTCAACACGGGCCGTTACTGGGCCCGGGCCTCCCTGGGGGTGCTTTGTGCCGGGCTCTGCTATCTCTGGGTCTACCTTCCGGCCCTGGCAGGCGGCCCTGCCTGGAACCGCCCCCTGATGCGCCTGGGCGCCCTGGCGGCCCTGGTGACCACCGTGTTCCTGTCGGCCGGCACGCACGATATCACGGTGCGCATTGCCGGGGGCTTCGGGGGGCTGGCCCTTGTCAGCGCCATAGTAGGGCTCTGGCAGGGGGGCCGGCGCGTTGCGGCCCTCTTTGGCGCCTGGTGCCTGGTCGTCTTTCTGCTCAACTACGCCCTGTACGAAACCGGAAGCTACCTGAGGGCCCTGCCCCTGATCCAGAAAGTGACGTTCCTGAGCTTTATCGGGTGGTTTGCCTGGCTCGACCTGGAGCTGTACCGCCAGGGCCAGCAGGGGAAAACCTCCATAGACTATTAGGGCACAGCTCCTCTGATCCCCTGAAGAAGGTTTGGGTCTCTGATTCTTCCCATATGACTTTTAACCATTGTTTTAAGTGCATTGAGCGGATTGGCTTCAGATTTTTTTTACATTTAGCCTATGGTGATCATAGAGAATCGGGGCCTTAAAAGGTCCATTTTCCTTTTCCTGTTCGGTTTTTTTCTGCTTCCGGGGCTTTTGTTGGCGCAGGAAGGGAAGCAAAATAAGGAATCGGATCGGCCGCCTGTGGCAATCCAGGGCGATACGGTTCAAATTCGGAATCTTTTGGATCAGTCCGAGGCCAACCGGTCTATCAACCCTGATTCTTCGATCTTGCTGGCACAAAGGGCTGTCGAATTATCAGGCGATATTAGCTACGATAATGGCAAGGCCTTGGGTTTCAAGATTATTGGTAATGTGAACTTTGACCGCGGGAACCTGCAGAATGCCCTCGACTACTATAACCGGGCCCTGAAAGTGTATGAGACCATGGCCGACACCGCAAACATCAGCAACCTGCAGAATAATTTGGGCTCCGTCTACGCCAATTTGGGCGATAACCCCAAAGCCCTCGATTTCTTCATTAAATCCCTCCGAAACGCCCAAAGCCTGTCTGATACCCTGCGGATCGGAACGGCCTATATGAACCTCGGCACGGTGTATCAGGACGATGCAGCAACTCAGCAGCAAGCCATTGAAAGCTACCAGCGTGCCATTGATATGTTCAGGAAAATCGATTACAAGCTTGGCGTTGCCGGCACGAGCCTGAACTTCGGGCAGTGGTATGTGGAACAGAAAAAACCGATCGAAGCAATTCCGTACCTGCAGGATGCCCTGGAGGGTTTCAAAGAACTGGGGTTTTATGAAGCATATACCCTGAATGCCCTCGGTCAGGCGTATTTCGACCTGAGCCGGTATCAGGTGGCCGAAGGATATTACCAGCAGGCCCTGGCCCAGGCAGCTGAGAAGCCCAACCTGGGGGAAGAAAGCAAAACCTACCTGGGCCTCGCGGATATCTACCGTAAACAGCTTGATAATGCCCGGGCCATTGAGTCATATCAGAAGGGACTCGATCTGGCAAAGCAGACAGGCGTTCTTGAAGACCAGGGCGAGGCTTACTCCGGTTTGGCTGAATCGTATGCGGCCCTGATGGACTTCAAAAATGCCTTTGATGCGCAGCAGCAATACACCCTCATACAGGATTCATTAAAGTCTGAGAATTATCAGGCCGAAATGAGCAAGCTACGGGTGCAGTTCGACCTGGAGAATGCGGAACAGGAGATCGACCTGCTGAATACCCGCAACACCCTGAATGAATTGCAGATCGAAGAAGACGCCC